>VBFW01000103.1 GCA_005880525.1 Chloroflexota bacterium
GTCGGTTTGGCGTAGTCGGTGCTCACGACAAACGGAGGCGCGTGCCCGACCTGTGTCGGGCAGCTGACGCTCGACGTCACCCCGGCGAGATCGGCCTTGATGACGTTGCACATGTTGGTCAGGCCGGGACCGTTCGTGGTCGTGGTCTTGCCGGCGACATATCGCGCGCCGTCACGCGCCGCATTGGAGGTGGCGACAGCGAACGAGTAGCCGCGCCCAACCATGACCGTCCCGCCGACGAGCAGCATCAGGATCGGCAGGGCGATGGCAAATTCCACCAGGGCCTGGCCGGAGCGGGAACGCCGGTTACAGCTTGAGCTTGACGTGGGCACCAATCAGGCGGGCGATGTCGTTCGCTCCGCGGGCGATGTATGAGGATGGATCGCGCTGGATGGCCAGCGAACCGGAGAGCGTCGCCTCCTCGGGTTTGGAACCATCGAAGCCGACGGTGACGGCGATCTGGCGGCCGAGCACCGACTCGATCGCGGCCTTGTCGAGCGGCGTGTGCGGCGAGCGCTGGTTCAGCACCACCTCGATGCGACTGGCAGGCACGCCCATGATGTCGCGGAAAACCGCAAGCGCGCGGCGCGCGTCAGTCATTGCCGCGATCTCCGGCGGCACGACCATGATCAGGCACTGCGCCCGCTCGATCACGACCAGCGAAGCTTCGCCCAGCGACGTGCCGAGGTCGGCGACGATCACGCGCTGTCCAGGCGCGACCACGTCAAGCGCGCGCGTCGTCAGCTCTGCATTGAGAAGGTCCAGCTCTTCGGGACGCAGCGTCGCCGGCAGCACTCCGAGACCGGAGCGGTGATTGACGATCGCGCCGCGCAGGTTCTTGGTGAAGTCGGCGAGCGGGGCCTTTGACGCACCGGCGATCGATCCAGTCGCGATCAGGTCTGCGAGCAGGGCCGCGTGCCCGAACGGCTCGGAGAGGTCGAGAAGCAAAACCTGCCGCGGATACTTGTCCGCCAGCGCCGCGCCGGTGTTGATGGCCAGCGTCGTGGCACCGGACCCGCCCTTGGCCGAGAAGAACGCGGCGATCGGTGCCGCGGCGCGCCACGCCTCCTGCGCCTGGGCGGCGTCGGCCGCGGCCAGCTCCTGCTCCCACAACTTGTCGAGGCCGATGCTCACCGCCTCGACGTCGGACCCGAGGGCCTCCATCAGGCCGTCCCGGTCGAGCGTCAGCAGAGTGGCGTCGGAGAGGCCGTGGATGCTGGTGACATAGCGGTCGCTGCCGCGGGGAGCGGGGAGGATCAGGAGGTCGCCAGGCTTCGGCCGGCGCGTCAGCACGACCTTGCCGGCGCCGTCCAGGATGGCGCCCTCGCACGAACCGGTCGCGAGGAAGATCACCAGGTCGCCGCCCTGGGCGCCCAATCGCAAGGTCTCGCCGGCGGACAGGCTCACCGGCCGCATGCGCCGCGCAAGGGCGCGCAGGGTCCCATCGCTCAGCTCTGAGAACACCGACGCCATCTCCAGCAGGCGGGCGCGCGACTGCAGGACCGACGGCGCCTGATCGTTAACAGGCGTCGGCCCGGTCACCTCTTCGGATGCTCCTTCCTCCCGCGGCCCGTGGGTCTCGCGAACCTCGCGGGCGCACAAATCGCCGATAATGTACCAACGTTCCCCCAGAACTCCACCCCGCATCCCGCTAACGGGATGGCATCTGCTCCAGATCCCAAGCTCGGAGCCGCTGAATCAGAGCAGATCGCGGCGCAGATCAACCAGGCCCTGGTTTCCGCGCTGACCGGCCAGAATGCGGTGCTCAACGCCACTGCCAGCGACCTGCTCGCGCATGTCGACGTGGTCGCGCCCGTGATCGCGTCGGTCATGCACCGTCCGGGCATCACCCTGGCCCAGCAGTGGCAGGTCACGAAGGTGATCAAGCGAGGCGGCCTCGGCGGGGAGCTCCTGGACGCGCTCGCGAGCCCTGAGCCGGCCACCCGAGCTGCCGCCGCCCAGCTGTGCGGCGCCATGCGGCTGGCCGAGTCGGTGGCGTGGTTGAGCGACCTCCTGTCCGACCCAGACGAGAAGGTCCGCGTGGCCGCGGCGCGGGCGCTGGGCCGCACCGGAGGGAGGCGGGCGGTGGACGCCCTGATGCGCGTGGTCGAAGATTTCCCGCCGCACCGGCTGGCGCTGGCGATCGCGCACGGTGCGTCCGACATCGACCTCGACGGTCTTCTGCGCTCTGGGGGGAGCGCCAGGACCGCGGTCGTGGTCGCTCTGGCGTGCGGCCTTCGGGCCGACGCGCTCCGGTTTCCGCGCCTGGTGGCCATGGCGCGCGACCGGAATGGGCCCTCCGAAGTTCGAGCCGCGGCGTGCCGGGCCCTGGGCATGATCGGCGACCGCGCGGCCGCGGGCGTGCTTCGGAACCTGGGTCTCGACCCGGATTCTGCGGTTTCGGAGGCAGCTACCCGAGCGCTTCGGCGCTACCATCCCGGCGTGCAGAGGCGCCAGACATGAAACTCTCGGAGCGTTTCGACCGCCGGTACCAGCAGACTCCGCTGGCCGTCCCGGTGCCGCCAGGCGCCCCGCCCCCGTCCACGGCGGCCGCTCCCGCGCCGGCCACGCCGGCCGGCCCGCCCACCACCACGGCCCAGGTGATCCCGATCCAGTCATCACAGCATCAGGCCGCGCAGGCCCCCGAGCCGTCGACCAAGCTCACGCCGGCACTGGCCGGCGCCAAGAACGAGATCCACGCCCAGCTGCTGGCGCATCACACGGCACAGATCGACCTCAACAACCGCCCCGGCATCCGGCGGCTCCTGCAGCAGCTGACCGAGGAGCATTTCCGCGCCAAGCCCGGCCTGGGCGTCACCACCGCCGATAAGGAGCGATTGGTCGAGACGCTCTTCGACGAGGTCGTCGGGCTCGGCCCCCTCGAGACGCTCCTGCGAGACCCGGACATCACCGAGGTGATGGTGAACCGGCCTGAGCAGATCTTCGTCGAGCGCCGCGGCCGCATCGAGCTCACAAACCTCGCGTTCGAAGACGAAGACAGCCTGCGCAGGGTAATCGACAGGATCGTCTCGTCGATAGGACGTCGCGTCGACGAGTCGGAGCCGATGTGTGACGCGCGACTGAAGGATGGTTCGCGTGTCAACGTGGTCATTCCGCCGGTGGCCATCTATGGGCCATGCCTGACGATCCGCAAATTTGGTCGCGACGTTCTGAGCCCGGAGCAGATCATCGCGTCGGGCGGCGCGACCGCGGCGATGATGGAGTACCTCGACGCGTCGGTGAAGACGCGGCTCAACATCATCGTCTCCGGCGGCACCGGCTCAGGCAAGACCACGTTCCTCAACGTGCTGTCAGGATTCATTCCCGCCGCGGAGCGGATCGTCACGTGCGAGGACGCGGCCGAGCTACGCCTGCGCCAGGTGCATGTCATCAGCCTCGAGTCCAAGCCGCAGAACGTCGAGGGCCGCGGCGCGATCTCGATTCGCGACCTCGTGCGCAACTGCCTGCGCATGCGCCCCGACCGAATCGTCGTCGGCGAGTGTCGCGGACCTGAAGCCCTCGACATGCTGCAGGCGATGAACACCGGTCATGACGGATCGATGAGCACCCTGCACGCCAACAATCCGCGAGACGCGGTGAACCGCCTCGAGACGCTCGTGCTGCTGGCAGGCACGGAGCTGCCTTCGCGCGCCATCCGCACGCAGATCGCATCCGCCGTGAACGTCGTAGTGCAGACCGAGCGCCTTCGCGGCGGCGCCCGCAAGGTCGTCTCCATCGCCGAGGTGCTCGGCTTGAAGGATGGCGACATCATCATGCAGGAGCTGTTCGCCTTCCGGCAGATGGGCGTTTCCCCCGACGGTCGCGCTATCGGCTACCACACGGCAACCGGGGCGCGGTCGATGTTCATGCAGCACTTCCGTTCTGATGGCATCGAGCTGTCGGACGCGCTGTTCGCACCGACCCCAGAGCCTCCAGCAGCAAGCTTCGTCTGAAAGCCCAATGGAAGAGATCAAAACCAACGGCGCATCGGCCGGCCACGCGAGGCTCGACCCTGAGCTGCTCATCGACTTCGGGCACCAGCTCCGCAACCAGCTGAACGCCATCGTCGGCGCGGCGGGCCTGCTCTCGGCGACCGCGACGTCCAGCGACCAGCGCGAGCTGGCCTCGGTCGTGCTCACCGGAGCGGAAGAGCTCGCGGGACTTGTGGACGAGGTGCTCGACTCGCCGGCAATCCACAGCGGCGACTTCGAGCTCGCTCTCCATCCTTTCAATCTGCGTGCCAGCGTCGAGGCATGCCTGGCTCGGGTGGCGAGCTCGGCGATGACCAGGGGAGTGAACCTCTCCTTCAGCGCCGGCGCCGACGTTCCGAATGTGATCGTCGGCGACTCACGACGCCTGGAGCAGATCCTCCACAGCCTGCTGCGTCTCGCGGCTGAGCGAACGCGGCAGGGCGCGATCCACGTCGAGCTTTCGTGCGAGCCCAACGAAGGACCGCTCAAGCTGCGCTTCAAGGTCAGCGACTCAGGCGAGGCCGTGCCGCAGCGCGTGCTCGACGCGGCCTGGTCCGACGGCATGGGCTCCGCCGGCCTCGAGCCTGGCGAGAGGCTTGCCGCGCTCAGCCTGCAAACCACGCGGCGCCTGGTCGAGATGATGGACGGCGACCTCTCGATTCGTCGCGGAGGCGACGGCACGGCGCTGACGGAGGTTGACTTCTGGTCGGCGCGGGTCAGCCTTTCGACCTGGCGCTGATCGAGCACCGCAAGC
Source organism: Chloroflexota bacterium (assembly GCA_005880525.1). GTDB lineage: Bacteria > Chloroflexota > Dormibacteria > Dormibacterales > Dormibacteraceae > CF-118. The sequence continues at coordinate 4,726 of VBFW01000103.1, forward strand.
CTGTGATCGACGGACTCGCGGTGGCGACCGAGCTCCGCAGCCGGCGCGGCAGGCATGAGCTGCCGATCGTCCTCATCGTCGCCGGCACGCTCGGTCCTGAGGAGGTGATGGCCGCGGACAGCGGCATGGTGCAGGCGACGCTCGCCAAGCCGGTGCCGCCGCAGAAGCTGCGAGACGTCATGGCCCAGGTTGGCGTGCGCCACGCCGCGCCGCCGGTCGCGCCTGCCGTCGACGTGGTCGCGGTAGTGAGCCTCAAGGTGCTTGTCGCGGACGACAACACGCTGAACCAGAACATGCTGCGCCGCCAGATCACCAAGCTTGGCCACACAGTCGACATCGTCTCCAACGGCCGTGAAGCGGTCAGCGCGGTTGAGCAGCAGCCGTACGACGCGCTTCTGATGGACGTGCTGATGCCTGGCATGGACGGCCTGCAGGCGGCCGAGGAGATCTGCCGCCGGTGGAGCCGAGGCGCTCGCCCACGGCTGATCGCGCTCACCGCCATGGCGGGGCCCGGCGACGAGGAGCGCTGCCTCAAGGCGGGATTCGACGACTACATGAGCAAGCCGGTGCACATGGACGAGCTCGGCGAGGCGCTGAAGGCCGCGGCGGGATTCCGCGCCGCGCCCAAAACTATGGGCTGAAGCACGCGGCTGTATACAGACGCGGCTTTCTGACGGGATTTAGCGTGCGTTTGTATACAAACGCGGGTACGGCGCTGGGCTAGATCGCGCTCCGGCGCGACGCCCGCGCCTCCAGCAGTACGACCACGATCACGATCACGCCGCCCAGGACCATCAACCCGCCCAGCGCCTCCGCCTCGATGCCAGTCGGTTGCGTGACGATCTGGATCATCGCCGAGCCGAAGACGAGCATGTAGCTCAAGCCGAGCAGTCGGACGCGCGGAGCAACCCTCTGCTGTTCCTCTCCGCGCCATGGCCGTTTGCCGATCACCAGCAGATAAGCGCCCATCAAAAGAGCGAGCGCGGCCAGGATGAGTGATACGAGCTGCACGATGCCGGTGGTCACCATCGACCCGAGATACTAACCAACCGTTTCTTACAATCGACCTCTCTTATGCCTCGAACCGAGCCGATCAAGGCCGTCCGTGGTGTCCGCGACATTCTTCCCGAGGAGCGCGCCCTGTGGCGCGTGGCCGAGCGCGCGGCGGCGAGGGTGGCGCATCGGTTCGGCTATCGCGAGATCCAGACGCCGGTGATCGAGCACCTGGAGCTGATCGAGCGCGTGGGCGAGGACACCGACGCTGTTTCCAAGGAGCTCTACCGTTTTGAGGATCGCGGGGGCCGGCAGCTTGCCTTGAGGCCCGAGGCCACAGCGGGCGTCGTGCGCGCGTACTTCGAAGGCGGTCTCAACCAGGGTCCGCAGCCCGCGCGCCTCTATCTCATCGGCCCGATGTTCCGCTACGACCGGCCGCAGAAAGGGCGCTACCGGCAGTTCTTCCAGTTCAACGTCGAGGCGATCGGCGGGGCGAGCCCTGCGGTGGACGTGGAGGTCATCGAGCTTGCCCGCGCGTGGCTGATCGAGGTAGGGCTCGACAAGCTCACGCTCGAGCTCAACACCATCGGCGACGACCAGTGCCGGCCCGCGTACCTGGACCTGCTCCGCGCTTACTATCGGCCCCTCAGGGACAAGCTGCACAAGGAGTGCCAGCGCCGCCTCGAGATCAACCCGCTGCGCCTGCTCGACTGCAAGGTGCCTCAGTGCCAGCCGTTCAAGTCTGGAGCCCCAAAGATGACCGAGCACCTGTGCGAGCCGTGCGCGAGCGCGTGGGCCGTGGTGCGGAAGCTGCTGGACGCAGCGGGCATCGAATACAACCTGAACCCGTACCTGGTCCGCGGCCTCGACTACTACACGCGCACCGTCTTCGAGTTTTATCCCTCGGGTGCGTCTGGCCAGCAAGATGCGCTCGCGTCGGGAGGCCGATACGACGGGCTGGCCGCCGCCGAGAGCTGGCCGTCGACGCCGGGCGTGGGTTTCGCCGGCGGCCTTGACCGCGTTACCGAGCTCATGGCGTCTGAAGGCGAGGAGGTAGTGCCCGAGCCCGCAGCTGACGTGATCGTCCTACCGGATGGCGACCTGGTCGCCGAGGCGGCTGAGATCGCGCGGTTGATCCGCGTCGTGCGCTCGGCCTCGGTCGACTACGAGCCACGCAGCCTACGAGCGAAGATGCGTGCGGCCGACAAGGTGGATGCACTCTGGGCGGTGCTGTTCAACGCGGACGAGGCGAAGCGGCGCGTCGCGCAGCTGCGCGACATGAGGTCGGGCGAGCAGCGCGAGGTGATGTGGTCTGATCTCCCGGAACTGCTCGCATGAAATCCCCACGAACTCAGAGCCTGCGGCGTGAGTTCGCGGGGACCCCTTTGAGATGAGCGGATTCACGGCTCCGCATTGTGGTTCGCTTCGTGCGTCGGATGCCGGCACAGAGGTCGAGCTCTACGGCTGGGTCGCGCGCCGGCGCGACCACGGCGGGGTGACGTTCCTGGATCTGCGCGATCGATGGGGAATCGTGCAGGTCGTCGTTCGGACTGCATCGGTCGCAGCGGATGTGCGCGGCGAGTACGTGGTTCGCGCCCGCGGCACGGTAAGGCGCCGGCCGGCGGGATCTGAGAACCCGAAGCTAGCAACCGGGGATGTGGAGGTCGACCTCGAGGAGCTCGAGGTCATCTCGAAATCCAAGACTCCGCCATTCGAGATCGAGGACGACGTGTCGGCCGACGAGGCCACGCGACTCAAGTACCGCTACCTGGACCTCCGCAGGCCGAAGATGGCGCGCACGCTGGAGCTGCGGCATCGCGTGGTGCAGGCGATTCATCGCTACATGTCGTCGCGCGAGTTCATCGAGATCGAGACGCCCATGCTGCTCAAGGGCACGCCAGAGGGCTCGCGCGACTTCATCGTTCCGTCGCGACTGCATCCGGGCGAGTTCTTCGCGCTGCCTCAGTCCCCGCAGCAGCTGAAGCAGCTTCTGATGGTGGCGGGCATCGGCCGCTACTACCAGATCGCACGGTGCTTGCGCGACGAGGACCTTCGCGCGGATCGCGTCGTCGAGATCACGCAGCTCGATGTCGAGATGTCGTTCTGCACTGAGGAGGACGTGCTTGCCCTCATCGAGGGCCTGTGGGCGAGCGTGTGGAAGGACGTGCTCGGCATCGAGATCAAGACTCCGTTCCCGCGCATCGACATGCAGGAGGCGCTGCTGAAGTACGGCAGCGACAAGCCGGATCTTCGCTACGACCTCGTGATAGCGGATGTGAGCGACGCGCTGCGCGGGACGTCGGCTATAGTGTTCCGCAGCGCACTCGATGCGGGCGGCGTGGTGCGCTGCTTTGCGGTGCCGGGTGGGAAGGACATGTCACGGCGCGAGCTCGACGAGCTGGCCCTGATGGCGAAGGGTGCCGGCGCCAAGGGCCTCGCGTGGATCCCCGGCCCGCTGGACCGCCACCTCGCCGAAGGAGAGCTGTCGGCGATCATGG
>VBFW01000104.1 GCA_005880525.1 Chloroflexota bacterium
TGTGCGCTCGCGTCTGCTGCGCTTGATGTGCGACGGCGCCGCGGTAAGAGCCATGCCGCAGTTCGGGCAGAAGCCCGACGCGACTATGTGCATGTGGCAGCTGGGGCACACGGTCTCTGCGAAACCCATGTGCGCCGCCTCCTCCAGCAGCGCGTGGTGCAAGAGGTAACGGATGTATACGAGCAGCGCGCCGACGATCGCGGCCTGCCAGATGATGATGAACAGCGGATTGATCGACGTCTGGGCCAGAAGCTGGCCGCCGCCTGAGAAGGCGACGTGCGCGATGAGCGCCATCGCGACTCCCCCGATCTCTCGGCCGCCGAGCTTGCCCAGCCGCTGGCGCCAGATGGTGGCGACGATCATCCCGGTCGCGCTCCCCTGAAGCAGCGGCTGTAGCACGGCGATCGTGGCGAGGCTGTAGATCCAGTTGCCCGGCTCGACATGCGCGGGCAGCGATGCGATCGTGCTCGAAAAGTTGATGAGCGTCTCGGCCAGGCTGAAGCCGAGGCCGGCCGCGACTCCGAACACGAGCCCGTCCACAGTCTCAGGAAAATCCGCGCGGTTCGGCAGAAAGACCGCGGGCAGCGGCTTGATGACCTCCTGGACCACCGGCACGAGCAAGCCGAGCAGGAGGACGGCCCCGATGTTGACGCTCGGCCGGCCCAGCGGGTTCGGATTGTTGGCGAGCGGGTTGTAGACCAGGTGGACCAGCAGCGTGACCACGATGCCGGCGATCACACCTCCGCCGATGGTGAAGCCGAGCACAACCGCGGGCTCGTCCTTGTAGACCTGCGCCTCGTACAGGTAGATCAGGTAGAGGACCGGGACGAGGAACGCCGAGACGAGGATGGCGGCCGTGATGAGACCCGCGATGTAGAGGACGAGCACCCCGGCCAGGCCGACGATGAGCGCCCAGCGAAACTCGTGAACCTTGTGATGGCCAAGATGCGGAAACAGGGTCGTGATGACGGACGGCTGGGCCACGTGCTCGCCGGGATGGGCGGCGTAGCGGTGCTCGCGCGTCCTGGCGTTGCCGAACTCGTAGGTCGTCCCCTGGTGCGCCCCGCAGCGCGTGCAGAAGACGCCGTCAGGGACGTCGTGCGCGCAATGATCACACCGCATAAGCGCGGAAAGGATAGAGGGCCGAGGTGGGCTTTTAGCCCGGTTTAGGCTGTCTTAGGAGCCTCGGCAGGTTCTGAGGGAACCCAGCCCCTCATGAAGTGGCACGAGTAGTGGCCCTGGTGCTTCTCGAAGTAGCGCTGGTGGTATTCCTCGGCGCGCCAGAATCTGGTCGACGGCACGATCTCGGTCACGATCGGCTTCTTGAAGTAGCGCTGCGCCTCCTCCTTCGACCGGAGGGCCTCCTTCTGCTGCTCGGCGGTGTGCGTGAAGATGGCCGAGCGGTACTGGTGCCCGAAGTCGGGGCCCTGGCTGTTGAGGGTCGTCGGGTCGTGCATGTTCCAGAAGGCGTTCACCAGCTCGGCGTAAGTGACCTTGGACGGGTCGTACGTGACCTCGACGGCTTCGGCGTGCCCGGTCCGTCCCGAGCAAACCTGCTCGTACGTCACGTTGTCGACGTGGCCGCCCTCATAACCCGAGACGGCCTCGATCACGCCGGGGATCTCGTTGAAGAGGTGCTCGACGCCCCAGAAACATCCGCCCGCAAAGGTTGCTTTTTCCATGCCCGCGCTCCAGCATACGCCCCGGCCGAGGGCCGCCAGATCGCGGGCCTTTGTACGTCATACCGGAGAACGAGAGGTGGGAATCGAGCAGCTGGCCATCGTCCTGGGGGCCATTTCCGTGGTCACCGGCCTGACGGCAACCTTATTTGCCTTCCGGGCCGACGGCGCAGCGCGCGGCGCTCGGAAGGAGGCCGCCCGCCGGTGGGACGACATGGTCCGGCCGCGCCCGCATTTCACCTTCATCAGCCCGCCCCTTACCGGCCAGCCGATGGAGGTCGAGGTCGAGAACCTGGGCGGCACGCTCGCAGCCGGCGCGGTCGTTGCGGCCTACGGAGAGCACCTGTTTGCGTGCGAGCTGACCCTCCCCGACAAGGCGCCACCCCGGCGCATCCTCCTGCCGTACGTGCTCAAGGCGTGGCAGTCTGCCAGGCAGCCCACGTTCCTGCTGGTCGCCGGACGCGACGTCAGCGGCCGGTGGTGGGACTGCCTCGACGGCATGAAGGTCATCAAGGATCCGCGGCGCTGGATCGACGCCCATCTGAAGGAGATGCGGCTCCAGGGCGCGGTCAGCTTCCCGGAGCTGAGCGGCAGTCCCTCCCCACGGAGTGGGGAGGTCAGGAGGGGGCGCTAAACCAGCCTGGCCTCCAGGCTGATCGGCACCGCCTTCAGCGCCTGCGACACCGGGCAGCCCGTCTTCGCCTCTTCTGCCAGCTTCTGGAAGCCGGCCGCGTCGATGCCCTTCACCCGGCCGCGGACGCTCAACCGAATCTGCGTGATGCCCGTCCCCGGCACGAAGTCGACCTCGGCGGTGGTGTCGAGCCGCTCGACCACATGTCCCGCCTTGGAAAGCCCGTTGGAAAAGGCCATGCAGTAACAGGAGGCGTGCGCGGCCGCGATCAGCTCCTCAGGGCTCGTCGTGCCGTGCTGATGCTCGGCGCGCGCGGCCCATGTGATCGGCAGCTCGGCGAACGCTTCGCTCGCGGGCTTCACATGCCCGCTCCCCTTGACGAGGTCCCCTTCCCACCTGGCTTCGGCACGGCTGGTCGCAGCCATCGACTCCTCCTATCCCGCTGAAGGACGGTTACCGGATCAGCTTAGATCCAGCTCCCGGTGGGGTTCGGCCTCGGCCGACTCGAGGGTGTTTCCGTCGTGAGCACGCGTTTTCAGTTATCAAGCAAGTAGCTGACGATCTGCGGGAGGAGGGGCTCACCTATTCGTCTGACGCCCACCCCGGGATCGCCCGGGTACGGCGCGGACGGGGATTCGAGTACCGGGACCCGGAGGGCAAGAAGGTGCGCGACCCGGCAGTGCTCGCCCGCATTCGCGCGCTCGCCGTTCCTCCGGCGTGGATCGACGTGTGGATCTGCGCGTCCCCGCGCGGTCACATGCAAGCGACGGGTCGTGACGCGCGCGGGCGCAAGCAGTTCCGCTACCACCCGCGTTGGACGGCGCTCCGCGACGCCAACAAGTACTCGCGGCTGATCGGCTTCTGCCGCGTGTTGCCCCGCATTCGCAGGCGCGTCGCGCGCGACCTGCGCCGGCCGGGCCTGAGCCACGAGAAGGTGGTGGCGACAGTCGTGAAGCTCATGGAGATAACGCTCATCCGCGTCGGCAACGACGAGTACGCGAAGGAGAACAGATCTTTCGGCCTGACCACGCTGCGCGACCGCCATGCCAGGGTTCGCGGCGGCACTCTGCG
>VBFW01000105.1 GCA_005880525.1 Chloroflexota bacterium
CACACGTCGTCGTTCAACGCCGGCGAGCGCACGGAGCTCATCGCCAAGCTGAAGCCGCTGCAGACAGAGCCGCCAAAGGAGTGGGCCGGTGAGAACGGCGGCCGCATGCCCGGTGGGCTGAGCCGCTGGTCGGGAGGCAAGGACACCGAATGGGTCACGGTCAAGCCCGTGCTCGTGTGTGAGGTCGCTTACGACAAGCTCGAGGCGGGGCAGAGGTTCCGCCACGCGACACGATTCCTCAGGTGGCGCATCGACAAGAAGCCGCAGCAGTGCGGTTTCGACCAGATCGCCTCAGCTGCGGAGTTCGACGTGCGAGGGATCTTCCGGAGC
>VBFW01000106.1 GCA_005880525.1 Chloroflexota bacterium
ATCCTCCGAAACGCTGCCACGGCGAGGCGCTCGCCGCCCGCGACCAGCACGTCCTCGCGCAGCTTCAGCGCGCCGCTGGCGATGCCGACCACGACCAGCGCTTCGAGCACGCGGTCTTCGGATCCGCCGAGCTCGTGGCCGTAGATCATGGCGATCGCGAGCACGAGCTCGACCTCCTGCTCGAGCGCGTAGAACGCCTGACTCGTGACTGTGCCGATGGCGAGCACGGTGCCGACCCCCGGCGCGATCGACGCGGCCCCGCTGATTGCGCCGGTGGCCGCGACCCGCCGGCGCGTGGAACGGATGAGCTCCATCGCAAGTTGGTCATTGGTGAGGTGGGGGTGCTTGGCGCGCTGCGCCTGAATACCGGCCTGGATCGCTGGCTCGCGCGAGGCCACGACCTGAGCGAGGCGCCGCAGCAGCGCCTGCACCTGGACGGGCAGGCGGTCGAGCTCCATCGCGATGAGCGTAACTCAGCCCCGTCGCGGCAGCGACGCCCTTCCCTTGATGGGAGTGCGTCCCATGCCACGCACGTCGATCTGTATTGGTACTTGCGACAAAGTCCCAATAGCAGGTAGGCTCAAAGGGTCTTGATGGGGGCAGCGCTGGCCAGGTCCTTCGACGGGGGAGAGCGGCGCAGGCTGGCTGGGCTGGCCGGCGGCGTGGGCCTGCTGCACCTGGCCGGCTGGGGACTGCTTCTCGCCTACGGCCTCGGCCATCCGGCCTTCCTGGCGCTGGGCGGGCTGGCCTACACGTTCGGGCTGCGCCACGCGTTCGACGCCGACCACCTCTCGGCTATCGACAACACGACGCGCAAGCTGCTGCAGGACGGGCGCCGCCCGGTGGCGGTGGGCTTCTTCTTCTCGCTCGGTCATTCGACGGTGGTGCTTTTGATCGCCGGCGCCATCGGGCTGACCGTCAAGTGGCTGATCGACGGGGTTGTAAGCGACGGGGGGATGCTACGCAGCATCGGCGGCACCGTCGGCACCGTCGTGTCGGGCGGCTTCCTCGTCGCGATCGGCGTGATGAACCTGATCATCCTCATCGACATCGTCCGGATGTACCGCCGCATGCAGTCGGGCCGGCAGGATCGCGACCAGATCGAGCACGACCTCGCGACCGGCGGATTCATGACACGTTTCTTCGGCCGCGTGTTTCGCGTGATCGAGCACAGCTGGCAGATGTACCCAGTCGGATTTCTTTTCGGGTTGGGATTCGACACCGCATCAGAGGTGGCGCTGCTCGCGATCTCCGCCGGCGCGGCCGCCAAAGGCCTTCCATTCCTCGCGGTGATCTCCCTGCCGCTGATCTTCGCGGCCGGCATGTCCCTGATGGACACCGCCGACGGAGCGTTCATGGCCAAGGCCTACTCGTGGGCCTTCACGAGCCCCATGCGCAAGGTCTTCTACAACATGACGATGACGAGCCTTTCAGTTGCCGTCGCATTATTCGTCGGCGGCGTCGAGCTCACGCAGGTCTTGATCCAGGCGCTCGACCTTCGCGGAGGTGTGTTCGGGGCGATCGCCCGCTTCGACGTGCTCGGCCATGCTGGCTATTTCATCGTCGCCGCGTTCGTGATGGCGTGGGCGGTGGCGTTCATCGTCTACAAAGCGCGGCGCATGGACGAGCGCTGGGCGCAGCGGGTCGACCAGGTCGCCTAGGGCGAGTCTAGCCGGGGCGGCGCGTTCCCTTACTGATGGGAGCCAGGCAACGGAATCCCGAACCAGACGACGATCCCGGCGATCCCGGAACCCGGGTCCAGGACCCGATCCTGAGGTCGATCCGGCCGGGTAGGGACACGGAGCCGGCCCTCAAGCAGCTTCTCAAGGGCTCGTACCACCCGAGCCGCCAGGCCGACACTGGCGATCCGCCCGCAGGCCGAATGACGATCGAGGAGGCTCGGCGTAGGGGACCTGTCGGCTGGCTGCAGCTGCTGGGGCCCGGCCTGATCACGGGAGCCAGCGACGACGACCCCAGCGGCATCGGCACTTACTCACAGGTCGGCAGCCAGTTCGGCTACGGGTTCCTTTGGACCGCGCCCTTCACCTTGCCCCTGACGGCGGCGGTCCAGGAGCTGTGCGCCCGGATCGCGCTGCACACCGGAGTCGGCCTGGGCGTCGCGCTCCGCCGCAAGTTTCCGCGACCGTTGGTGGGCGCATGCATCGCAGCCCTTTTCCTGGCCAACACTGTCAACGCTGGAGCCGACCTCGGCGCCATCGCCGCCGGTGGCTCATTGCTGACTCGGGGCGCCCTCCACCAGCTGTGGTTCGTCGTGCCCGCCGCCGTCCTGATCCTGACCCTCCAGGTCTTCATGACCTACGCCCTCATCTTCAAAGTCTTCAAATGGCTGACGGTCGCGCTGTTCGCGTACGTGATCACCGGGTTCCTGGTGCATCCGGATCTCCGACAGGTCGCCGCAGCCAGCCTGGTCCCGCATCTGGCGCTGACCAGGGACTCCATCGCCGCGCTGGTTGCGATTCTGGGGACGACCATCTCGCCGTACCTGTTTTTCTGGCAGGCGTCCTCCGAGGTCGATGACATGCGCGCCGCGGGCAAGGTGAAGGAAGTTGCCAGGCGCGGAGTCCGCCAGTCGGAGCTGCGCGCGGCGAGGGCCGACATCCTCATCGGCATGCTCTTTTCGAACCTACTGGGCTGCTCGCGGTTCCGATCCTGACCGCGTCAGCCGCTTACGCGGTCAAGGAGTTCATGGGCTTTGAGGGTGCGCTCGCGGACAAGCCCTGGTACCGCCCGACCTTCTACGCGATCATGGCCCTGGCAACGGTCGCGGCGGTCGCCCTCAACCTGATCGGCATCGATCCCATCCGCGCTCTTTTCATGACGGCCATCATCAACGGGCTCGTCGCTCCACCGTTGTTGGTGTTGATCGTGCTGCTGGGCACGGACCGCGGGATCATGGGCAAGCGCACGAGCGGTTGGGTCAGCCGTTCGCTCACGTGGACCGCGACCGCTGTCATGTCGGTCGCGGCGGTTGCTCTCCTGACGACGCTCATCCGGCGCTGAGTAGCTCGGTCAGTAACCCGCGTGCATGGCGACCATCAGAGCCAGCATCACGGCCATGCCCGCGGACTCGATGCGACCGTAGCGGGTGATCTGCTTGGCCAGCGCCAGCACCTCGTCGCGGCTGCCGGCGGCGGCGAGCTTCTGTGCGGTCGGTCCGGTGAATCGCGCGCCGATGATGATCACCGGGATCGCCAGCACGAACGAAACGATGAACGTGATGCCGTAGGGCGTGTTCAGCAAACCAAACACGCCGGCGAACGCGCCACGCAGGATGCCGAACAGGATGGTCAGCCCTCCGACCGGTCCGATGAGCCGGGAGTAGTTGCCGCTCAGGGCCTGCAGCCACGGATGCTGGGCCTCATAGGGCATGGTCCCCAGGGCGGGAATGAAAACGATCTGGAGCGTGAGCCCCGAGCCAAACCAGAAGATCGCGCCCAGGATGTGGACGTAGAGCAGCACCGACAGAAACCAGACCATGGCTGCGGGGGAATCTAGCATCTGCGCTGATGAGCCTGCAATGGAAGCCGGCGCGGCCCCTAAGCCGGGTGGCGCTCGAGGGCGAGCTGGTGCGCCTTGAGCCGGTGGACGTGGCCCGCCACGCCGGCCAGCTGTTCGCCGCGCAGTCGAGCGCACCGGAGCTTTGGCAGTATCTGCCGTATGGGCCGTTCGAAAGCGAAACGGACTTCCGGGTCTGGCTGACGGAGCGGGCAGCGAGCTCGGATCCCCTGTTCTACGCGATCGTCGAAAGGAGGTCGGGGCGGGCGCTGGGTATGGCGAGCTTCCTCCGCGTCGAGCCGGGTCACGGCGTGATCGAGGTGGGGCATATCTGGTACTCGCCGGCGCTGCAGCGCACGCGGCTCGCGACTGAATCGATGTACGTGATGGCGCGGCATGTGTTCGACGACCTGCGCTATCGCCGCTACGAGTGGAAATGCAACGCCCTCAACGAGCCGTCCCGCCGTGCCGCGGTGCGGCTGGGCTTCACCTTCGAGGGCGTCTTCCGCCAGCACATGGTGATCAAGGGCGAGAACCGCGACACCGCGTGGTACTCGATGCTCGACGGTGAGTGGCCGGCCGCGAAAGCGGCGTTCGAGGCGTGGCTGCGGCCGGAGAACTTCAACGGAGAGGGTCGCCAGCTACGGTCGCTGGCCGAGCTCCGGGTGGTCCTGGGCCGGCGCTGATTCGGTCCAACGCAGCGAGTGCCGGCACTCGACCCCGGTCAGGGCATTCCGACCGTGCGGGAGCCGGCACTCGCCGCGAGAGCACCGCAATTACCCTGATCGCGTGTTTGGCGGGACTCTGTGGCGGGATCGGGACTTTCTGCGGCTCTGGATCGGGCAGACCGCCAGCTCGGTTGGCACCGCCATCACATCTCTTGCGCTGCCGACGGCAGCGATCCTCGTGCTCCACGCGGGACCACTCGAGGTGGGGCTGCTCGCTGCCTTTCAGCGTCTGCCTTTCCTGTTCCTGACCCTGTTTGCCGGCGCGTGGCTCGACCGCGTTCGCCGAAGGCCGGTGATGATCGCGGCCGACATCGCGCGAGGTCTGGTGCTCGCGGCAATCCCGGTTGCCGCCTTCATGGGGCTGCTATCGATGGTCGAGCTCTACATCGTCGCCCTCGTGCTGGGCGTCTTCACGGTGTTCTTCGACATCGGAGTGCTGTCTTTTCTGCCTGGCCTGATTGGCCGCGAGCAGCTGACCGAGGGCTACATGAAGCTCGACACCAGCTTTTCCATCGCCAACCTCATCGGGCCTGGCATTGGGGGCGTGCTCATCCAGCTGGTGACCGCACCGGTCGCGCTGGTCGGCAACTCTGCCACCTACCTGATCTCGGCAGTGATGCTGATCTTCATCAGGAGACCTGAGCCCGAGCTTGGCCGTGCCGCAACCGATGCTGCGGTCAGTCGAATCCGAGACGAGATCGCTGAAGGCTTGCGGTGGGTGTTCGGACACCCCGTGCTCCGCAGCGAGCTGCTGGGCATGACCTCGGCCTTCTTCGGCCTGGTCATGGTCCAGCCGCTCGTGCTTGTATTCGCGTATCGCAGCCTTCACTTCTCGCCCTCTTTGATGGGCGCGATCTTCACGCTCGAGGGCGTTGCCGGGCTGCTCGGCCTCTGGGCGTCCGCCCGGGTGGTGCTGCTGCTGGCGCTGGGGCGGACGATGTGGCTCACCCAGATCGTCGTTGCGGTGGGCACGCTGCTGATCCCGGCCGCACAGTTCGGTCAGCCGATCGCCGTCATGGCCGCCACGCTGGTCGTCATCGGCATTGCGGCCAGCATCCAGGACGTCAACCAGGTCACGCTGCGGCAATCGCTCACGCCGGACCGCCTGCAGGGCCGGATGAACGCGATTTACCGGTTGTTCTACTGGGGGAGCATGCCCGTGGCCAGCTTCCTCGGTGGATTCCTAGGCGATCGTTTGGGGGCGAGCACCGCGATCGAGATCGGAGGATTCATCGCCCTGGGCGCCGCAATCGTCATCGCGCTGAGCGCCCTGGGAAGGCTGCCGCAGAGATCGATCGCCGCTGTCAGGTGAGCAAAGAAAAAGCGCCGCACTGCGCGGCGCTTCTCGTGAGATTTGTCTCGTTCTCTAGCTGCAGCCGGTCGTTGCGCCGCAGTTCAGGCATTTGTAGCACGAGCCTGACCGCACGGTGATCGCTCCACAGTCCGCGCACGCCGGCGCGTCAGTGTTGATGAACGCGATCTTCTGAATGCCGTTGGCCGGCTGCGGCGCCGCGATTATCTTCAGAGCGCCTGGACCAGTCTTCGGGTCGGGTGTTGAGGGCGGCGGCGGAGTTTCGACCGCCGGCTCGCGCATGATCACGCCTGCTTCCTCGGCGTCCTGGGCCGGCAGGAAGTGGGCCGCCATCCACCGGAAGATGTAGTCGACGATCGACTTGGCGATTGGGATCTCGGGGTTCTTGGTGAAGCCCGACGGCTCGAAGCGCATGTGAGTGAACTTGTCGACCATGAACTTCAGCGGCACGCCGAACTGGAGCGCGTATGAGGTCTGCGTGGCGAACGCGTCCATGAGGCCCGAGATGGTCGAGCCCTCCTTGGCCATGGTCACGAAGAGCTCGCCCGGCTGGCCGTCCTCGTACAGGCCGACCGTGAGGTAGCCCTCGTGGCCGCCGATGTCGAACTTGTGAGTGATCGACTTGCGCTCGTCCGGCAGCTTGTGCCGCATCGCGCTGTATTGCACGACCGGTCTTCGACATCGAGCCGGAGATGAACGGCTGCACGCCGGCCATCATCCGGACGTGGCCCATCGGCGCGATCGAGCGCGCGCCCTTGACCGGCTTGAAAGCGCAGTCGAACACCTTCAGGTGATCGTCGACGAGGTGCGGAGCGCCCTCGATGGTGTCGTTATCGTCGATGTACTCGACGATCTCCTTGACCTCGTTGCTGTCGTAGCCGAGCTTGCGTAGAGCGGCCGGCACTGTGCCGTTGACGATTTTCAGCATGCCGCCGCCGACGAGCTTCTTGTACTTGACCAGCGCCAGGTCGGGCTCGATGCCCGTTGTGTCGCAGTCCATCATCAGGCCGATCGTGCCGGTGGGAGCCAGCACCGTCGCCTGCGCGTTGCGGTAGCCGTGAATGCGGCCCAGGTTGACCGCGTCGTCCCACGTGTCGCGCGCTGCCCGGATGACGTCTGCCGACTCGGGCGACGTGCTGAGCGCGTAGGCCGCCTGGCGGTGCTTCTCCATCACTCGCAGCATCGGTTCGCGGTTCCTGGAGTACTCGTCGAACGGACCTTTGACCTGCGCCATGCGCGCCGACTGTGCGAACGCACGCCCGGTCATGATCGCAGTGATCGCGCCGGCGAAGCGTCGGCCTTCATCCGAGTCGTACGCGAGGCCCATCGACATGAGCAGCGCGCCCAGGTTCGCGTAGCCGAGACCCAGAGGGCGCAGCGCCTCTGAGTTCTTCCCGATGGCCGGGGTGGGGTAGGAGGCGTTCGAGACGATGATCTCCTGGCCCGTGAAGCAGATGTCCACCGCGCGGCGGAACCGGTCGACGTCGAAGGTGCCGGCCTCGTTCTGGAACTTCATGAGGTTGAGCGACAGCAGGTTGCACGCGGTGTCGTCCAGGAAGACGAACTCCGAGCACGGGTTGGTCGCGTTGATGCGACCCGTGTTCGGGACTACGTTCCAGTCCTGGATCGTGCTGTCGAACTGCAAGCCGGGATCGCCGCAGACCCACGCCGCCTCCGCGATCTCGCGCCACAGCGTCCGCGCCTGGAACTTGTCCACGACCCGGTTGTCGACGACCGCGTGGGTGTCCCAGCCCTTGTCGTCCATCACCGCGCGCATGAAGTCGTCGCTTATGCGCACAGAGTGGTTTGCGTTCTGGAACTGGACCGAGTCGTACGCGCCGCCGGCCACGTTGAAGCCGGAGTTGTAGCCGGACTCGATGAGCGCCCAGGCCTTCTTCTCTTCCTCCGCCTTGCAGCGGATGAAGGCGAGGACGTCGGGGTGGTCGGCGTTGAGGATGACCATCTTGGCCGCGCGGCGGGTCGTGCCGCCGGACTTGATCGAGCCGGCGAACGAGTCGTATCCGCGCATGAAGGAGACGGGTCCCGACGCGGTGCCGCCGCCCGAGAGCTGCTCCCTCGACGAGCGAAGCACCGACAGGTTGGTGCCCGTGCCGCTGCCGAACTTGAACAGCATGCCCTCGGTCTTGACGAGTTCGAGGATCGACTCCATCGAGTCCTGGACCGAGTTGATG
>VBFW01000107.1 GCA_005880525.1 Chloroflexota bacterium
CGACGATCAGCGCCAGCTGCTGGACGGTCAGTCCTGAAGCTGCGAGCCGGTCGGTCGGGACCAGCTGGTACTGCGGCTTGGAGGCGACGAGGTTCGATTTCAGGTTGGCGACGCCGTGCACCTTCGCCAGCGCGATCATCACAGAGGCGTTGGCGTCTCGGAGCGCGCCGGGGTCCGATGCGCTGACGTCGACCTGCATCTGGCTGCTGCTCGCGTTGGAGCTGTTCTCCGCCTGTCCGACCTCGATCTTCGCCGGGCCTGTGTAGCCGCGCACCGCGCTCTTGACCGCCGCAATGGCGGTGTCGTACTGGCCGTTGCCGACCAGGACAAGGACTTGCGCCCGTATCGGATCGGCGGGCACCGTTCCGGGCGGAGCGAACGGATCGCTGATGCCGCCGACGGTCGCCTGGTATGCCGTCACACCTGGAAGTCCGCGGATCAGTTGCTCCACCTTTTGCGTCTCGGCGTCGGTGTCCGCCAGGGTCGAGTTCTCGGGCAAGGTGATCGCGATCGGAAATTGCGGGCTGGACGATTGATCGAGGAGGTTGACCCGCAGGAGCGGGATCAGCGCCATCGATCCCGCGAAGAACAGCACCGCTATCCCAAGTGCAATCCAGCGGTGACCCGTAGCCCACCGGATCGCCGGCACGTACGCGCGCTGCATCCAGTTGTATGGCAGCCGCCGCTCGGTCTTGTCGGCTCGCGTCGCGGGGAGCAGGTAGGCCGCCAGGAACGGCACCACGGTGACCGCCACCACGAGCGAGGCGAGCAGCGCGACCACGACGGTCAAAGCGAACGGCCGGAAGAAGCTGCCGGCGATGCCGGTCAGGAACACGATGGGAAGGAAAACCGCGACTGTGGTCAGCGTCGACGATGCGACGGCGGTGGTGATCTCGCGGGCGCCCGTATACGCGGCGACCAGCGGCTTTTCGCCCTCGCTGACGTGCCGGCTGACGTTCTCAAGAACGACGATGGAATCGTCGACGACGCGCCCGATTGCGACCATCATGCCGCCGAGCGTGAGGATGTTCAGGGTGATTCCCTGCCACCACAGCATGATCAACGCGACCATCAGGGAGAGCGGTATGGACACCGCGGCCACGATGGTCGCGCGGCCGCTTCGAAGGAACGCGAAGATGACAAGGATCGCGAAGACAGCGCCCAGCAGGCCCTCTCGGAGGATGACGGCAATCGAGTCGGTGATCGGGGTTGCCTGATCCGACAGCAGCTCGAACTGGACGTTGTTGCCGATCGCTGTTTTGATCGCGGGCAGCGCGCTCTTGATTTCGTTGGCGACGGTGACGGTGTTGGCGTTCGGGCCCTTCGTGACCTGGAGGCCGATAGTGGGCTTGCCGTCCGTGCGCGTGATCGTGTCCGCAGGGATCGAGACGAGCGCGACCTTGCCGAGCTGCCCGACCGTGACCGCGGCGACGGTCTGGCCGCGGGCGGTCGACGCCGGGACGATGACGATGTTCGATATCTGGTCCAGGCTCGTCAGGTATCCCGTGACCTGGAGGGGAATCGTGCCGGTGCCCTGCCTCAGCGAACCTACTGACTGCACCACGGCCGCCTGCTGCAGAGCCGACGCGACCTGGGCGAGGCTGACGCGATGCGCGGCGAGCTTGATTGGGTCGAGCGTGACGTCGACCTCGTCGGTCGGCGCGCCTGTGATCACCAGCGAGGAGACGCCCGCGAGGCCCTTCAGCTTCGGCAGCGCCTGGGTGCGCAGCTGGCCCGCGAGGTCACCGAGCGGCTCGTCGGCCGACACCGCGTACGTGAGGATCGGGATGCTGTTGGTGGAAAACGTCTGCACGGTCGAGGCGGGCGCTTGAGGTGGGAGGAACGGTTTCGCACGTGCAACCGCGGCATTGACGTCCTGCTGAGCGGCCTTGAGGTCCGTCCCGTCCTTGAAGAGGACGATTGCCAGCGATACGCCCTGGCTTGACGTCGATTGCACGGTCTCGGCACCGGTCACGCCCTGGAGAGCGTTGACCACGGGCACGGTGACCTGGGCGTCAACGATGTCGGGCGAGGCGCCGGGATAAGGCGTGATCACGATCACAGCTGGGATCGAGATGTCCGGCAACAGGTCCTGCTGGACCTGGCTCGCGGCGTAGAGGCCGGCACCGAATACCAGCACGACGCCGAGCACCACGACGGCGCCTAGGTGGAGGGATAAGCGGGTTACGAAGGACACGGGGCCCCCACTATGCCTGAGCGCGCACAGAAGGAATACGCCTCAGAGCCATTCACGATCCGTCAGACAGATCCCGGTCCTCCATCTCCCACGCGTGGTCGAGCATGTGGTACGCGCTGTGCCGGATCACGTACTGGACCGTCCAGGTCCGCGCCCACGCCCCGCGGGAGTTGTATTCGCGGATAGCCGCGCAGTAAGCCTCGCGGTGGGCGCGAAGATCCTCGGGGCGTCGCCACGCGTCGTGTGGCGTGTTGATGCCGACCTTCTTCGCGAACTCCTGGATCTCGGCGCCGTTGGCGTGGCGGACTATCTTGTCGCGATCGCGCCCGCCGCCACGCGGACCCTTCCGAAGCTCGGCGGAGACGCGTGAGGCGACGTCGTCGAAGTATGTCCAGCTTGCACGCAGGAGGGCGATCTTCCGTTCGCAGTCTGCGTCGCTCATCGGCGCGTGTTCGGGTCCGGCCGACCGGTACGAAAGACCGTAGAAGTCGGTCATGCCGACGCCCTCGAGCCGTTCAACGACCGCCAGCTTCCCGGCTGCGCGGAACTCCTTGGCGAGGCCGGCAAGCTCGGCGATCTTCGCGTAACGCGGGCGGTAGGCGTCGAGCACCTGGAGCGCCTCGTCCTCGGACTTGCCGTTCCTGTCCCAACCAGGCCAATCAAAGGCGGATGCGACGGCAACGGGCTTCTTCCTACCCCGCTCGACCATCACGCGGACCGGGCCGGCCATGAGGATAGGATGCGACTTCGGTGGACCTCCGAGGAGAGCGGGTGCGCAGCTCATGGGCGCGCTTGTTGCTGGTTGCGGGCGCGACAGCATCCTTCTGGGGTGCGACCTTCTCGGTCAAGCGCTGGGTAGATCACTACCGATCTGACCAGGCAGTGGACGACTTCCGCGTCTACTACTACACGGCCAGGTTAGGCATCGAGCAGGGCTGGAACCAGATCTACAAGCAGGACGCCTTGCGGGCGCTGATGGGCAAGCATTTCACCGGCCAGCTCGCGCTGATCGATGGGGGCCATACCTTTCCCAATCCGCCGCCACTCGCATGGATGATCGCCCCACTCACGGTCCTGCCGTTTGGGCCGGCCTATGCGATCTGGTCGTTGCTCGGCGTGGCCTCGGTAGTGGTCGCTTGGGCAATCGCGGCCCCCTTCAGCGGGCTCGGGCGCGTCGCGTTGCTACTGACCGCAGTAGCCATATGGCCCGTCCACTACTCCCTCATCTTCGGCCAGCCGACGCCCGAGGTCATCGCCCTGGCAGCCGCGGCGTGGTGGTTACTGGAGCGGGATCGCGTGGCGCTGGCGGGAATTGCGCTCGCGCTAGCCACTAGCTTGAAGCCGCAGGACGTGGTCCTGGTCCCGTTTGCGCTGTTGCTGACCGGTCGGGCGCGAGTGTTCGTGTGGTGGGCTGGCGGCTGTGTCGTGCTGGGGCTGATCTTCTTCGCGTCGCTGGGCGTTCAGGGCGTCGTCGACTTCTGGAACACGACGGTCGTGGTCGAGAGCTACCCCGGGCACAAGATCATGACGCTGGCCTCGCTGTTCGGTCCGGGTCTGCCTGCCTATGCGCTCGAGGGCGGTTCAGCCGTGCTTGCCCTCTACGGCGCGTGGCGCCACCGCTCACGACTCAAGCTGGTGATCGCGCTGGGCCTGCTCGGATCGGTGATGTC
>VBFW01000108.1 GCA_005880525.1 Chloroflexota bacterium
TGGATCGCCACCCAGGCGGGGCACTACGACGTGGTGGTGCTGGACGCGTACCGCCAGCCGTACATCCCGTTCCACCTGACGACCAAGGAATTTTTCGCCCAGGTGCGGCAGCACCTCAACCCGGGCGGAGTGGCAGCGGTCAACGTCGGCCGGACAAGCACCGACTATCGGCTGGTCGCCGCGATCGCAAGCACGATGGCCGCGGTGTACACGAATGTCTTCGTGATCGACGACAAGTCCTTCAACAACACGCTCGTGTACGGCACCACCGAGAAGACGACGCGCGACGACATCACTCACAACCTGGGCCAGATCTCGGCGCCGCTTGCACGCGACGCAGCCCAGGAAGCGCTCCTCCCCGGCCGGCTGCTCCCGTCGCCCTACAACGGCCAGGTGTACACGGACGACCTCGCACCGGTGGAGCAGCTGATCGACGACATCATCTTCAGTTACGTGACCGGGACGTAGGTCGCTACGCCGGCGGGTGCAGCGGCCCTCGCACCTGCTCACCGGCCAGCGCCTCTTCCTTGTCGAGGCAGAGGAGTCGCACACGTCCCGTCGCGACCACGCGGCCGTCGCCGTCCTCGACCTTCGCGTCCCACACCTGGGTCTTGCGGCCGCGGGTGATGGGCGTTGCCACCGCGCGTAGGGTGGCTCCGGCGCGCACCGCCCGGATGAAGCTGGTGTTGTTCTCGAGGCCCACCACTGACTGCGAGCGCGGCAGCGCGTAGAGCGCGGCGCCGATGGACGCGAGCGACTCGATGATCCCGCAGTGCACGCCGCCGTGGACGATGCCGTAACCCTGCAGGTGCTCAGGCCCGACGGTCATCTCTGCGCGAACTTCGTCGGCGGTGGCCTTTGTGATCGTGATGCCCATCGCCTGCAGCCAGCCTTCGGGCATGTCGTTGAGCCGCTGAGAGAAGTCCTGCGACATTCACCGAATGCTAGCCAGACCCGGCGAGTGCCGGCACCGGGCTGTGGGCTGATCGCCTGCGGTAGTGCGAGGGCCAGCACTCGGCCGCCCATAAAAGCGGAAGGCCGGGACGATCCCGGCCTTCCTGTTGCGTTCGCAGGGCTTCCGCCTCCGACTCCAGGAGCCGGATTCAGAATTGGGAACCTCTAGAGGACCGCTTCCTCCCGAGCTCCCGGCTGGCAAACGAGGCGGTTGGCTCCGCGAATCGGTTTATCCAAGGTTCCGCCTCACCTCCTTTGCCCCTCGGGCAGTGAACTTCGGAGGAGAGTGTATCAGCCCCAAGCCGCCGATCCTCGCGGCCATCTTCGCTACTGGGACGGCTCATCGGTGCGTTGCCGCTGCGCTGCGGTCCTCGTGCACCACAAGTGCACTCCGGTCCGCTGCTCGCGGCGCCTTCGGCTGAGCTCGTCCCAGCGCGAACCTGCCTCGCGAGGCCGGCAGCTCGGGGCTTACCATCCACGCAATGCCGCGCCGTTACGTCGCCGTTTGCGGAGCCTCCGAAGCGAGCGACGCGCAGCTCCACGCGGCCCACGAGGTCGGCAAGCTGCTCGCGGAGGCCGGCGCCGTCGTCCTCAATGGCGGCCTGGGTGGCGTGAGCGGAGCGGCAAGTGAGGGCGCGGCCTCGGCCGGTGGAACGGTCATCGGACTCCTGCCCGAGTCGCACCGCGCCGGCGCGAACAAGCACCTGACGATAGCCTTGCCCACCGGCATGGGTCAGGCTCGCAACGTCCTCATCGTCACCGCAGCACAATCGGTGATCGCCATCGGCGGCGGATGGGGGACGCTCAGCGAGATCGCGATCGCAAAGCGCCTCGGACGGACGGTGGTGACGCTCGACAGCTGGCCGATCACGGGCCTCGAGTCAGTTGCGACTCCTGCCGAGGCGGTGAGGAAGGCGCTTGAGTAGCTCGACGTCACCGAGCTGGCACGGGCGAGCGCCGGGCCGGGTCAACCTGATCGGCGAGCACGTCGATTACCTCGGCGGGGTGGTGCTGCCCGCCGCGGTCGATCGCTTCACCGACACAAGAGGCATCGCATCAGACAAATGGTCAGTCCACAGCGACATCGGCGGTGGCATCGACTACGTCCGAGCCATCGGCGAAGAGCTGGGTGCGCCGCCGCAGATCGTGAATGTTGCGTCGGACATTCCGCCTGGGTCCGGGCTCAGCTCCTCTGCGGCGCTGCTGGTTTCGGTTGCATCGGGGATCGCCCCTGACATCGACGGCAAGGAGGCAGCGCTCGCATGCCAGCGCGCCGAACAGAAAGCGACGGGCGTGCAGGTGGGCGTCATGGACCAGTTCGCCTCCGCGCTCGGGAGGCAGGGACACGTCCTGCTGCTCGACTGTGCGACCCTCGAATATCGTGCAGTGCCTTTTCCGGATGAGCTCGTGATCGCGGTAGTCGACTCCGGCCAGCACCGCAATCTCGCGCACACGCCTTACAACAAGCGCCGGCGCGAAGCCGAGGCGGGGAAGAAAAAGCGCAAGCGCCACGTCGACTCCGAGATCCAGCGCGTGCATGAGTTCGTGAGCGCGCTCGAGGAGCGGAGGTTCGACCGCCTCGGCGAGCTGCTGAAGGAGTCGCACGCCAGCCTGCGGGACGACTTCGAGGTGTCGACCAAGGAGGTCGACGCGCTCGTGGAGCAAGCCTGGTCGATTTATGGATGCCTGGGCGCGCGCATCATGGGCGCGGGCTTCGGGGGCAGCATCATCGCGTTGGTGCGGCGAGGCAGCGAGCGCATCTTCGTGGCGCAGATGGGCCGGCCAGTCATCCTCTGCGCCACAGCAGATGGCGCGTACACGACTTCGCAGTGAGCGACTGCCTGCTGCTGCCGCTCGAGCAGCGCTCCGGCGGCAAGCGCGAGCTCAGCGGTTGGGAAGCGGTCTGGAAGTCGCTCGGTGAGGGCGAGGCCGAGCGTCTGCCGTTCGGCCGCGGCGTCGGATGGAAGCCGGTCGGCGTGCCGCGCCAGCTTTCGGCGACGAGCGGCGCACAGAGTGTCTGGTACCGGACGGTGTTTCCGAAACCCGACCACTCGGGCCGCGTCGTGCTGCGGATCGGCGGCGCGTTCACCGCCACTCATGCGTGGTTGAACGGTCGCCTTCTGGGATCGCACTACGGCCACTTCTCGGCCTTCGGCTTCGACCTCACTCCCTACCTGAAGCCAGAAAACGAGCTCGTCATCTGCTGCGAATCGCCGGTCGAGCCGCAGCTCGACCGCAAGCGCCATGTCATGGGCCACTTCAACGACGGCGACCTGCGGCCCTACCCGGCCTCGGCTTACATGAGCCTCGGCGAGCCGTACCGGTGGGAGGTGCCGCTCGGGCTGTGGCGGCCGGTCGAGCTCGAGTACGTCGGCCCGATCGTCATCGACTGGCTTCGCCTCAAGCCGAGCTTCGAAGCCGGCGACGGGCGCCTCGAGGTGGAGGCGCGCGCTGCCTGGTGCGCTCAGGTGGGAGCCGTGGCGATTCGGGGAGCCAGCTCTCTACCGCGCCGAGATGGCAGTGGAGGTGAGCCGCACGGAATCTTCCCGCGTGGAGGATACGTTCGGGTTCAGGGACCTCAAATGGGACATCGGCCCGCGCCGGTGGAGCCTCTCGGTAAACGACCGCCCGATGTTCCTGCGCGGCGCGTGCTACGCGCCATCGCATCGAATGGACGAGCTCACCGCCGAGCAGTTCGCGGCAGACCTGCGGCTGGCGAAGGAAACGAACCTCGATGCCCTGCGGGTGGTCGCCAACGTGTTGCCACGCGATTTCTACCGGCTGGCGGACGAGGCGGGAATGTTGCTGCTGCAGGAGTTGCCCCTATTCGGCACATACGCCTATCAGGCCCGCGCGGATGACGCGCGCTTCTTCGAGACGACTGCGAAAGAGATGCAGGCCGAGATGGTCGAGCTGCTGCGAAACCACCCTTCCATCGCCGTGTGGATCGCACACGACGACCCGCCGTGGCTGCCTGACAACGCCGACATGGGCGACGTGAACGTGGTGCGCCAGAACCATTCGATCGACCAGGACCTGAAGGCCGGCTTTGAAGCGCTGGACTCGACGCGGCCGGCGCTTCCCGCCAGCGGCGAAACCGACGTGCACCTGAGGCTCGGCTGGGAAGAGGGGACGTGGAAAGACGTCGTCGACACCGAGCCCTTGATCGTCACCGCGTTCGGCGCCCAGTCGCTGCCGTCCATCGGCTCGCCTGTGTGGGACGACATCGGCGATCGCTTTCCAGTCGCGGACGACGAGCCATCGTGGCGCTACGCCGGATTCCAAC
>VBFW01000076.1 GCA_005880525.1 Chloroflexota bacterium
CAGCCAAGCACGGGGTGGTCGGTCTGACCAAGGCCGCAGCCAATGACTACGCCGACAAGGGCATCCGCATCAACGCGCTCGCGCCCGGCCCGATCTTCACCGATCCTCGCATGGACCCGCAGCAGGTTGGCCGCTGGGTGCCGATGCAGCGCGTCGGCCGCCCCGAGGAAGTGGCGGCGGTGGCGGTGTGGCTGTGCTCGGACGACGCGTCGTACATCACCGGCGCGATCCTGCCGGTCGACGGTGGCAAGCTGGCGCGCAGCGCCTGAGCTGCTCCTGTCATCCCCAGCCGGCGGTGGGGAGTGGCGGAATCGTTAGCAGCCGGCCCCTACCGTGTGATGGCGGCTTCCCAGCCGTCGTATTCGCCACCAAGCCGGGACGCCAACCCCTCGAATTGCTCGCGCATCTGTTGGATGTTCGCCGCCGTCGGGATCATGTCCTTATTCGCGCGAGCCAACCAGGTGGGCCCCTTTGCGGCTGGCCGGACCTGCACTGCGAAGCCGGCTGAGCGCAATTCCAAGCCAGCCTCCTGCGCCAGAGCCTCATCCGGCAGGTAGAGATAGTTCACCACGTCGGTTGCCTTCCCAAGGTCAGCGCCCGCCCGCGCCAACTGACCGAGGGTCGCTTGGTCGAGGGATCCTTTGGCTGCCTGCTGACTGGGCTGTTTCTTCGAGCCACCAAGGACCTTGGACAACCAGCTCACCGCTCGATCCTATAGCTGCTCCGAACCACAGACAAATTCAACCCAGCCTGCCGGCTACTTGCCCCAAGCGATTCCCAGCCGTCCCCTAACCGATCAACTTCGCTACGCCGGGCTGAGAACGCACCGGCCCGAGCTCGGGATCCTGCTTGGCCCACTCCCGCAGGTCAGGCCTCAGCGCCAGCGCGCGCTCGAGGCGATTCGACGCCTCTTCGAGGCGGCCTTTGCCGGCGTAGAAGCGGCTGAGCACGTACTCCTCCACACCGCGCCGCCGATCCTCGGTGAACGCCGCAGTCTCGACGTCGTATCTCCACATCGCAGCCTTCTCCTCGGAGACGGCGTCGCCTCGCTCTGCGTACCAGTAGCCCAGATGGTCGGCCATGTGGTCGATCGCGTTCTCCGGCACCACTTGCCACACCTTGAGCTCGGGATGCTTCGGCCGCGGCGCCTGTAGCTGCTCCTCCGAGCACGCGTTCACGGCCGCAGCCAGCGCGTCCCACGACCTCGCCGCGGACTCGAGGATTGACCGCGCCGGCTCGTCGTGCGTTCGGGCGTAGAACTCCGCGTTCTGGATGTCGTCGTCGTCCGCCACCCCAGGCGCCGGCGAGCCGGTGCGCACTGAGTCGAGCTCGCCGGCGGCGACCTGCCGCCACGCAAACAGGTGGGCCACCGTGTCCTTTGCGGTCCACCGTCCAGGCGCCGCCGGTGCCGAGTCGTCGACGCGCGGCACGAACACCTCCGCTTCTTTTTGGCGTCCGAGCTCGATGAGGCCCAGCAGTTTCGCTTTCATACGTCCATCAGCGCCTTGCGCTGAGCACCGTCGATGGGGATGTGCGCGCCGTTGATCATCGCCGCGCGCGGCGAGGTGAGGAACGCGACGAGCGCAGCGACCTCGTGCGGCTCGGTGATGCGGTGCACCGGGATCGATGACAGCGCCATCTCGTGCGCTGCGTCCTGCTCGATCTTCTTGTCGCGCGCGAACGCCTTCTCCAGCCCGTCCCAGCGATCCGTGTTCACGGGCCCCGGATTCACCGTGTTGATGCGCACGCCATATCGCCCGTACTGCTCCGCCACCGACGAAGCGAAGTTGATGTCCGCCGCATTGGCGACGCCGGCGGTCATCTCCCAGTAGCTCGGCTTCAGACCATCGTTCCCGACCACCAGCACGATCACGCCCTCGCCCCGCTCGCGCATGTGCGGGATCACCGCGCGAACGGTGCGCACGTAGCCCATGAACTTCAGGTTGAGGCTCGACATCCACTGCTCTTCGGTCAGCTCTTCGAGCAGCCCGCCGGGCGAGCTGCCCGCGCACGTAACCAGAATGTCGATGCGGCCGAACTGCTCGAGAGCCGCGCCGACGCATCGCTGCACGTCGGGGTGTTTGCTCATGTCGCCGTCCAGCGGCACGACCTTGCGATTCGTCATGGCCGCGATCTCGCGCGCCGCCACCTCGAGCGGCTCCTGCGTCCGCGCCGTGATGACGACGTCGCAGCCTTCCTGCGCCAGCTCCTGCGCGACCGCCCGGCCGATGCCCTTGCTCGCGCCCGTCACGAACGCCACCTTGCCCGTGAGCTGAAGGTCCATCAGTGCCTCCTATCGCAATCGTCGCCGGTCGATCTTGCCCACATGATTGCGCGGCAGCGCCTCCAGCCGCTTGATCTCCTTCGGGCGCTTGAAGGGGGCGAGCATCGTGCCGGCGTGCTCGCTGAGCTTGTCAGGGTCGAACGCCGCGCCCGGCTTCATGACCACCCACGCCGTCACCTGCTCGCCCCAGCGCTCGCTCGCGACGCCGGCCACGGCCGCCTCGGACACGTCGGGATGCGACTCAAGCGCCACCTCCACCTCGCGCGGGTACACCTTCATGCCGCCGGTGATGATCATCTCCTTCGTCCTTCCATCGATGACGAGGTGCCCGGTATCCTCGTCGAGCCGGCCGATGTCGCCGGTGCGGAACCAGCCGTCGCCATCCAGGAATGCCGCCGCGACCTGTGGGCCGCGGAGCTGGATCTCGCCGTCATCGCCGAATCGCATCTCGACGCCAGGCAGCGGGATGCCCACCGTGTCCGCCGGTGGGTCTGAGATCACCTGCGACGTGTCGAGCCCGCTCTCGGTCGTGCCATAGCGCACCAGCGGCGCCCGGCCCAAAACCCCTTCGGCGTGCGCGGCCACAGCGCGACCGAGCGGCGCCGACCCGCTGACGCACAGCCTGAGCCGGTTGCTCTCAGCCGTGCCCTCGAGCTGCTGGTACATCGTCGGCACCGCGAACAGGACAGTCGCCCTTTCCGCCGCGCGCAGCAGCTCCTCGGGGTCGAACCGCGGCAGCAGGTGCAGCGACGAACCCGCGATCAGAGTGGCGTGAAACCCGCCCAGCCCGTGCTGGTGGAACAGCGGCAGCGCGTGCACCAGGACGTCGTAGCGCTTCCACCTCCACGCCGCCATCGCTGCGCGGATCGAGGTCAGCAGGTTGCGGTGGGTGAGAGGGACGCCCTTCGGCTTGCCCGTGGTGCCTGACGTGAAGGCGAGCAGCGCGACTGAATCCGGGGCCGCGCGCTCGTTCCACGGCTGCGGTTCCGCGTCCGGCCGGCCGATCTCCCTCAGCACCAGCGCCGGCTCGGCCGCCCTGACGATCCCGTCGAGCTCGGCCTGG
>VBFW01000077.1 GCA_005880525.1 Chloroflexota bacterium
CACCCTGCCGGCCCGCGACGTGGATCACGAGCTCGTACATGCGCGTCAGGTCGTCGAGCGCACCCCACACCGCTTTGTTGAGGTTGCGCGCGCCCTGGCTTCCGCCGGTGATCAGCAGCGTGCGCGGCGGCACGGCCGGCGTGCGCGGCTCGAATCCCGGGCGCAGCGGCACGCCCGTGAGCACTATGCGGCGCGCGCCGAGCCGCTTCTCGGTGCCAGGGAGGGTGGTGCAGATGGCGGCCGCGCCGCCTGCGAACATGCGGGTGGCGAGACCGGGGCGCACGTCCTTCTCATGCAGGACGTACGGGATTCCGCGCATGCGCGCCGCGGCGACGGCGGGCGCCATCACGTAGCCGCCCATGCCGAGCACGACGTCCGGCTTGAAGCGGTCGACGATGCGGAGGCCCGCGCGAAGCGCGGCGGGAAGGACCGCGGGCAGCGCGAGGTTCTTCCACCACGCGTCGCGGTCGAGGCCCTGCACCCTGATCGTGGCGAGCTCGAAGCCGGCCTCGGGCACCAGGCGCTCCTCCGGACCGCCGGCACGCCCGACAAGCAGCACGTCACCTGACGGCTCGTGGGCGCTAGCGCCACCAGGTTGGGCCGAATTGAATTCAGCGCGAAGCGCGCGTGCTACGGCGAGCGCTGGGAACAGGTGCCCACCGGTTCCGCCGCCAGCTATCAAAAGGCGCATCTTTCCCCTTTCTCGAGTGCGTGTTGGTCCGTGTCGTGCCCTTGCGGGCGATGCTCAACAGCACGCCGACCGCAGCCAGCGTGCTGGCCAGCGCCGTGCCTCCGTAACTGAAGAACGGCAGAGGCACGCCGGTCACCGGGAGCGTGTTGGTGACGGTGGCCATGTTGAGCAGCGCCTGGAAGGCGATCCAGGTGGTGATCGAGGCGGCGAGCGTGACGCCGAACGTGTCAGGCGCCCGCATCGAAGTGCGGTAGCCGCGCCAGGTGAAGAAGAGAAATCCGAGCATCACGAGAGTGGTGCCGATGAGGCCCGTCTCCTCGCCGATGATCGCGAAGATGAAGTCGGTGTGGGCTTCGGGCAGCCAGCCGTACTTCTCCACCGAGTGCCCGATGCCGACGCCGAAGAATCCGCCCGAGGCGAGGCCGTAGATCGACTGCGTGGACTGGAATCCGGTGCCGAGCGGGTCGGCCAGGGGGTTGACCCACGAGGTGAGGCGCGCGAACCGGTACGGCTCGATGATCGTCAGCGCGATGAACGCCAGCAGCAGCCCGGCAAGCATCAGCACCACGTGGCGCATGCGCCCGCCGCCGGCCCAGTAGGCGCTGACGAAGATGCCGACCATCACGACCGAGGTGCCCAGGTCCTTCTGCAGCATCGGCAGCACCAGGACTCCGCCGAGCATCGCGACGTAAGGCAGGAAGCCGCGCTGGAAGTCGTTGATCCTGTCGCCGCGTCGGTCGATCCAGTGCGCGATGAACAGCGCGAACGCGAGCTTGCCCAGCTCGGACGGCTCGAACGTGCCGAACGGCCCGGCGTCGAACCACCTCCGCGCGCCGTTGACGGTGACGCCAAGGTGCGGCACGAGGACGAGGATCATGAGCAGCAGCGCGCCCGCCGCGGCGGCCGGCGCGAGCGGGCGGAGCTTGTGGTAATCGAAGCGGCTCAGCACGAACATCGCAGTGAATCCGATCGCCATCCAGACCGCCTGGCGCAGCGAGTAGTAGAAGGCCGACTCGTGCTTCGTGTACGCGAAGGCGACGCTGGCGCTGGTCACCATCACCAGCCCCGCTCCGCACAGCAGGACGGTGACGAAGAGCAGGTGGCGGTCTGGCTGGGTGCGTGTGACCGTGCTCACGCCGCGAACCTCTCCCGAACGAGCGCCTTGAACTGGCGGCCGCGGTCCTCGTAGTCCTTGAACATGTCGAAGGACTTGTAGGCAGGGCTCAGCAGGACGACGCCCCCAGGCTTCGCGAGCTTGGCAGCGAGGTCGACCGCCTCGGCGAGGCTCTGCGCGCGATGCGCCGATTTGTGGTCGCGCAGCTCTTTCGCCAGCAGGTCTGCCGACGCGCCCATCAGCACCACCTCGTCTGCGTGCGCGATGACGTCCTTCACCCACTCCGCGAGCTCGAAGCCGCTGCCGTAGCCGCCGGCGATGAGCACCAATGGCGTGCCGGGAAACGACGTGAGGGCGACGCGGCCGGCGTCGGGGTTGGTCGCCTTGGAGTCGTTGTACCAGCGCACGCCTCTCCACTCGCCGACCAGCTCGAGGCGGTGCTCGACGCCCTTGAAACCGGCGATTGCCCTGTTGATCGCGTCGTCGGACAGCCCCGCGATGCGGCCGATGGCGGCGGCGGCGAGGGCGTTCTCGAGGTTGTGCCGGCCTGGGATGGGCATGGGAGGCACCGGTTCGTGCTGGTCGAACCAGACGACGTGCGCGCGAGTTTTCGACGCAAAACGCCGGCAGGTTTCGTCCCGGCCGTTGAGCACCGCGAAGTCGTCCGCGCCCGCGAACTCGACGATCTTGCCCTTGATCTCGGCATAGCGCTCGAACGTGCCGTGGCGGTCGAGGTGGTCCGGCGTGACGTTGAGGATCACGCCGACGTGCAGGCGCGGCCGCTCCACCGACTCGAGCTGGAAGCTCGAAAGCTCGAGCACGACCCAGTGCTCGGGCGTGAGCTCGGGCAGTCGGTCGAGGACCGTCTCGCCGATGTTGCCGCCGACCATCACCGGCCGGTCGCCTTCGGCAAGGACGTCGCCGGCGAGCGCGGTGGTCGTGGTCTTGCCGTTGGTGCCCGTGATGCCGACGACGGTGCCGGGGCAAAGCTTCAGGAACAGGTCGATCTCGCTCGAGACGGGGATGCCCCTGGCGCGCGCGTGGTTGAGGAGCTCGGCGTCCCACGGAACGCCGGGGCTGGCGTACACGGTGTCGACGCCCGACAGCACGCTGTCGTCGTAGCCGCCGAGGCGGAGCTCGGCGCCGGCGGGAAGGCGCGCGATGGCGGATTCCAGCTCCGCGCGCGGCCTCCGGTCGGTGACGATGACACGCTCGCCGTGACGTGCGAGGTGGTTGGCGACCGCGACACCGCTGCGCGCGGCGCCCACGACCAACGCGGCAGTCACGAGACCAGGCGCGCCACCCCGAAAGCGGCCAGTGCTCCGAGCAGCCCGGCCGTCCAGAAGGACAGCGCGATGCGGCGCTCAGACCAACCCTCGTGGTGGAACGTGTAGTGGATCGGGGCCATCTTGAAAACTCGGCGTCCGCCGCTGGCCTTGAAGTAGGCCACCTGAATGATGACAGACAGGGTCTCGAGCACGAACACCAGACCCACGAGGGGCAGCAGCAGGATCCAGCCCTGCTGGATGGCCATCG
>VBFW01000078.1 GCA_005880525.1 Chloroflexota bacterium
ATCTCTCGCCAGAGGTCGCGCGCCTTGTACGTGTCCACCGTCCGGCCGTCGACGACAGCCCTGGTCTTCCAGTCCTTGTCATCGATCACCGCGCGCATGTAGTCGTCGGTGACACGAACCGAGTGGTTCGCGTTCTGGAACTGCACCGAGTCGTAGGCGCCGCCGGGCACGTTGAAGCCCACGTTGTAGCCCGCCTCGATGAGCGCCCACGCCTTCTTCTCTTCCTCCGCCTTGGAGCGGACGAAGTCCATCACGTCGGGGTGGTCGGCGTTGAGGATCACCATCTTGGCCGCGCGCCGGGTCGTGCCTCCCGACTTGATCGAGCCGGCGAACGAGTCGTAGCCCTTCATGAAGGAGACGGGACCCGAAGCGGTGCCGCCGCCGGAGAGCTGCTCCTTGGACGAGCGCAGGACGGACAGGTTGGTGCCCGTGCCGCTGCCGAACTTGAACAGCATGCCCTCGGTCTTGACGAGTTCGAGGATCGACTCCATCGAGTCCTGGACCGAGTTGATGAAGCACGCCGACCCCTGCTGGGCCCGACCGGGCACCCCGATGTTGAACCAGACCGGGCTGTTGAAGGACGCGTGCTGGGTGACCAGCAGGTAGCGCAGCTCCTCCGCCCAGTTGGCGGCGTCCTCGTCGGTGGCGAAGTAGTTGCCCTCGCGGCCCCAGGCCGCAAGGGTCTCGACCACGCGGTCGACGATCTCGCGGACGCTGGTCTCGCGCTCCGGGCTGCCGGGGCTGCCGCGGAAATACTTCTGAGCGACGACATTGATGGCCAGCTGCGACCACGACCGGGGGACCTCGACGTCCTTCTGTTCGAAGATGATCTGGCCCTTCTCGCTGGTGATGGCGGCGGTGCGACGCTCCCACTCGATCAGGTCGTAGGCGTGGGCGCCTGGGGGCGTGAAGTAGCGCTCGAACTTGAGCCCGACCTTGGGCTTGTGGTTTCCATTGCGGCGGGCCCCAGCGGCGACTTCAGCTACGTTCTTGGCCATCTCGAAAAACCGCCTCCTTAATCATCCCTGTTTGGGTGTTTTGTAAGCCGGGCGTGCTGGGGGCACGCCCGGCCTTGCTTCGCTGCTGGGACGTCTGGTGAGTCGTTGAACTTATTCGTTTGGGGATGGAAGAGGCCCCAGAGCATGCCCGCCACTTATGCCCCAGGGCCTCGATGTAACGCTCTGGATGATACGAGGCGATTTTTGCCTTGTCAAGCCCTGAACACAAGATATTCGGTGTCCCTACCCCTCCAAGCCCCACATGTAGGTGGAATACCTGTGGATAAGCCTGCGGGTCGATTGGGCACAGGCTGGGTCTTCCCTGTGCATTCGCGTGCATAAACGGCCCTAGTGAACTTGGTCGACGAGGGCGAGCGAGAAGGAGTCTGTGGAAATCTCCGGGACGCCCCCCGGGACCGGTTCGGCGACCTGGATGCTCTCGGCCGAGGCCCGGATGCGGGCCGACACCTGCTTGCCCTCCCCGTAGGCGTTCTGGAGCATGGTCACAGCGCGCTGCAGCTTGTTCTCGAGGATGCCTTCGAGCACATCCAGATGACGCTCGACGTCGATGAGGGCCGACTGCATCCTCTCCATGTCCACGGTGCGCGCGAACTGGAGGTGCAGCTGGTAAAGCGTCAGCAGGTAGGGGAGGGCCATGCCGTAGCCGACCACCATCACGTGGCGCTTGTGCGCGTCGACGATGGAGCTCCGGCACACGTCGTACGCCGCGTCGGGGATGACCGCCAGCGCAAACGTCGAGGTGACCTCGGGGTTGATGTACTGGCTCACCTCGCGCACGCGCCGCTCGACCTCACGCTCGACCTGGCCCGCGAGCTGCGTTCGCCGCGGCGCGTCGATGGCCGGGCTCGAGAGCTGCTCCAGGGCGCCGCTCGAGACCCACTTGGAGTCGATCGGCAGCAGCTTTCCGCCCGGCAGCCTCAGGCCGAGCTCGACGACCTTGCCGCCGACCCAGACATTGCGCTGGAGCATCTCCGGCGGAAGGTGTCGCAGGGCCTCCTCGAGGATGTTCTCGCCGGCCGCGCCCCGCGTCGAGCTGCCGGCGATGACGCTTTCGATGTGACGCAGGCTCGCGCGCGCGTCCTCCTCCACCGGCTGCCGCGCAGCCATCGCCGAGCGAAGGCCCTCCATCACGGACTGGGTCTGGCTCAGCCGCTCGCGCAGCTCGGCGGCCTGGGCGTCCTGGGTGACGTCCCCGCGCTCGAGCCTGCCACGCAGGTCGGCGACGTCCCTGGCCTGGCCGTCGGCGCGCCGAACGAGGCTCCAGACGAGCCACGCCACGCCACCAATGGATGCCAATACACATACTAGGAGCAGTGCGAACAACAGTTCTAGCGCCGACATATTGGGGATTTTAGCCCGAAAGCTGGGTACATACAAGGTCGTTAACATGGACGCGATGGCGGAGATCAAGCCCATTTCCGAGGCCGGCCAGGCGCCCGACCGGATCCCCCTGGAGGAGGTCTACATGCGCATGGCCGAGGAGCTCGCCAAGCGCTCGACGTGCGCTCGCCTGCAGGTCGGAACCGTCATCACCACGCCCGACCTGACGCAAGTCCTGGGCATCGGCTACAACGGCAACGCGCGCGGGCTGCCCAACCGGTGCGACACCGCTACGCCGGGCGCATGCGGCTGCCTGCACAGCGAGCAAAACGCCCTCATCAAGGCCGGCGCGCAGCTGGCGGGCAAGGTCATGTTCGTCAGCGCGTCGCCCTGCGTGATGTGCGCCAAGATGGCCATCAACGCCAACGTCGCGCGCGTTTACTACCGCGAGGCTTACCGCGACCCGGCGGGGCTGGACACACTTCGCCAGGGCGGCGTCGAGGTCATCCAGTACAACCGCTGGCGCGACCTCTGGCGCTAGACCTCAAACCCGCCGCTGTATACAAAAGCGCATTTCAAACGCACTTCAATGCCGCGTTTGTATACAAACCGTGAGTTTTACCGCTCGACGACCCAGCCCGACTCCGTCTCGACCATCCGCGGCTCGACGATCGGCACCTCGCGCTGGCTGCGCGCGCGCTTGAACAGC
>VBFW01000079.1 GCA_005880525.1 Chloroflexota bacterium
GCCGGTGGTGTTGCCGCCGGACCCGGTGCTGCTCATGCTGCTTGCACTGCTGGTCGACGTGGCTGATGTGGCCGACGGCGCTGACGCCGAGTCGTTGTCATGACCGTGCGTCTTGGGCTTGTCGTCCCCATTGCCGCCGCTCTGCAGATCACCGTTGGAATCGGAGTTGCCTTCGCCGGGCTCCTTGTGCTGCCCGGTCGTGTCCGCCGCTCCGGCAGTTGCGCCGGACTTGCCACTGTCGCCGCCGGCCTTGCCGGCGTTGTTCGCGCCGGTGCTCGAGTGCGCGGAGCTGTCTGTCGTGCCGCCTGACTTCGCAGACGTGCCGGCTGTCGCCGATGTGCTGGCGCTGGCCGAAGCATTGGCAGTGCTGGCCGATTGCGAAGAGCTGGCCGACTGCTTCGAGCTGGACGAAGCAGTTGCGGCGCCGCTGCCGCTCGCGTTGTTCGAAGAGCTTGAAGAGCTCGCCGAAGAGCCGGCGGCCTTCTGACTGCCACCCGTGTGCTTGCCGTCGCCGTTCCCGTTGCCGTCGCCACCACCCGAGCCACCGATCTCCTGGTCGTGGTGGTGGGATGGCCCGTCGTGGCGCTGCGCCGTCGCTGAGCTCTGTTTGCCGTGGTCATCCTTACTGTGCGAATCCGCAGCCAGCGCCGGAGAGGACCTTGCAAGCATGAGCATCAGCCCACACAAGAAAATCGCCAACGACACCAGGACCTGGCGCAGGAGTCCTGGTGTGCGGGCGATGGACCCGACGAATGAGTTATCCAAAACGACCACCTCCGGAGCGGTAATGAGGATTTGGGACGGGTTTTCCCTCGCCGCCGCTCTGCGCACATCCCTTCACCGGGACATGTCGTAGAACGCCCGCTCCGGCGTTCCTAGTTGGGAAACCCTGTGTTGAGAACGCCTTCCATCTCTTTACTAACCATGCAAGAGGCCACCGGAACGGACGCCGTGTCCGATGTCGCGCGCCAGGTACTGGACGGTACCGGCTGGGAGCTGGCTCGCGTCCGGCGTCGCTTCTCGCGTCTCGAGCCGCCCCACTCCTACTGGGTGGTCCACGAGATCACCGTAAAGAAGGACGAGGAGGAGGACAAGTTTCGGCTGGTGGCGAGAGGCGCCTTCGACGCCGAATCCTGGAGTCATCTCAAGAAAAGACTGGAACGCGAGGGCGGTGGGCGGCCCTGCGATCCCATCTACCACATCGGATACCC
This sequence comes from Chloroflexota bacterium, assembly GCA_005880525.1. Classification (GTDB taxonomy): domain Bacteria; phylum Chloroflexota; class Dormibacteria; order Dormibacterales; family Dormibacteraceae; genus CF-118. Next base: position 1,212 of record VBFW01000079.1, read on the forward strand.
GCACCTTGTCGAGGAGTACCAGCTCGCTTACTGGTTCTATCCGTTCGACCTCGCACTGCCGGGGCTGCCGTGGGCGGCGGACGCAAAAACCATGTGGGGCGTCCTCTCGGATGTGACCGGCCGGCAGATCGATCGCGTGTCTGTCGAGCGGGTTCGATATGTCCCGGAGATCAGCGGCATCCTCCGCTACGACCTTGATGAGCCGGGCGGCATCAAGTCGTCCTTCTATGGAAAGGTGCAGCCCGGCGAAAGGGGCCTGCGCACGTACCGCATCGAAGAGGCGCTGTGGCAGCGGGCGCTGGAGTCCGACGGATTGCTGAAGATCGCGAAGCCAGAGGTTTTCATACGGGAGTACGGCATGCTGCTCGAGGGCGCCGCTCCCGGCAAGCCAGTGAAGGGCGAGCGCGACAGCGCCGAGTTCTTCGGCGTGGGAATCGCCGCTGCGGACGCCCTGGCGGTGATCCACGAGTCGGGTCTGGAGCCCGACGAGCGGGTCGACATCGAGGCCGAGCTGAGCCGGCTGGATTCAGTGGCGGAGCAGTTCGCCTACGTCGACCCGAAAGCCCACTTCCTGTTGAGTGAGCTGGTGCTGCACCTTCGCGACCGCATCACCAAGACATATGAGGAAGAGGTGCTGCCAACACACGCCGACCTCAAATACGACCAGTTCCTACACGAGGACGGTGTGTATACCCTGATCGACTTCGACTATTTCGCGATGGCCGAGACGAGCTACGACCTGGCGAAGTTCTGCGCATATGCGATCCCGTCAGCACCTCGCAGCTGGGAGGACACGGTCGCGGCCGAGGACACCAGGCGTGCGTTCCTCAATCGCTATCGCGAGCTCAGGCCTGACGCGACACTCGACCGTTTCCAGATCTATGAGGCCCTGGTCCTGGCCCTGCGGGCCATGACGATGATGTGGTCGCAGCACCGCGGCTGGGAGCATGCGGCCGAGGTGTTCCTGGTGATGGCGCAGGAGCGGCTCAACACGCGCCTTCCCGAGGTCGCGTAAGGGCCGTTTTACAAGCTTTTACCTGACCTGCGGCGGCCCGTCGTGATCGGTGTCCAGACTCGCGGTCATGCGCCTCACCTCATCTATCGCCGCTTGCCTGACTGCGTGCGCGGTCGCAGCCATCATCGTCGTGGCCGTCCACGGACAGCAGCCGAGCCGCGTGGCCACGTCGGGCATCTTCCTGGTGTCGGCGGCCAGCCACCAGCAGACGGACAAGCTCGCGCTCGCGGCGGCGTCCGCGGCTCCGAGCGCACCCAGCGGAACGAAGCCGAAGGCCGCGCCACGGTACACCGCACCTGTCTACCACGCTCCCGGCTCGATCGTCATCGGCTCGTACCAGCAGTCGCTAATCAACCGCGACCGCGCTTCCGCCGGCCTCGGGCCTCTGACGTGGAACTCATGCCTGGCATCGGTTGCGGCGGCCAATGCCGTGCGCCTTTCCCGGCAGGGTTGGGTGCAGCCGTATCACACCAACGGCACCTCGCTAGACCTCGGCTGTCACCTCGGCAACCAGGCTGGTGAGAACGTCGGCTATTGGAGCGGCGGCATCAACGACGCGCAGCTGAACACGATGTTCATGAACAGCCCCGAGCACCACGCAAACATCATGGGTCCATATCACTACGTGGGCACTGCCTGGGCCGTGGCGTCCAACGGGGCCGCATACGTCGCCGTGGAGTTCAGCTAGCCAGGCCGCTGCCAGGCGCGGTCAGTCCTCGAACGGCTTCAGCTTTTCGATCTCGGCCTCATCGATGCTCGCGAACAGCGCCATGTCGTCGCCGCGGGACACGAACTTGATGGGCAGCAGCACGTCTTGCTTGAACAATCCCTCCGGCCGGATGACGACGCCCAGGGGCTCGCCGTCCGAGAACAGGACGTCTCGCACCTTGCCCAGGCGCCGGCCGGTCGCGCCGATCATGACGTTCTCGTCGCGGTCGATCTCGATCTGCTGAGCGGGCTTGTCGGCGATCTCCTCGACGCTGGGCATCGCCAGCCCGCCGCCCAGCAGCTGCGTCTCCTTGAGCACCGGCTCGCCCGGTGGCTCAGACAGCAGTCGGTAGCTGAGGTAC
>VBFW01000135.1 GCA_005880525.1 Chloroflexota bacterium
CGTTATCAGCCCCGCGAGTGGCAGGATGAAGAACGCGGCGCCCGCGGCCGCGAGCACCGCGACCGGTATCGGGACCCGCTCTCGCCTCACGCCGGCAGGAAGCCGTACCTGCGTAAAACCGCCTGCCCTTGCGCAGAAAGCAGGTTGCTGATGAAGCCCTCGGCCCACGCACGGTTGCGCGCGGATTTCAAAACGGAGGCGGGATATGTCGCCACGACATTTTCGCTGTCCGGAATGGGGACACCCTGGACCTTGACGCCGGCGGCCGCGACGTCGGTGACATACACAATGCCGGCGTCGGCCTCTCCAAGCTCGATCTTGCCGACGACTGACTTGACATCCGTCTCGAGGCTTTTCGGAGTCACAGGCACGCCGGCTTTGGCGAGGATCTGGGAGGCGTACCTACCCGCCGGAACGGTCGGACCCGCAGAGATGTAGATGATGTCCGAACGAGCCAGATCGGCGAGCCTGTGGATTCCTTTCGGGTTACCGGCGGCAACAACCATCTCGAGCTTGTTATGGGCAAAGACTCTGGCCGGCTCGGCGAGCAGGCCGTCCTTTTCCAACCTGTCCATGTTGGCCGTGTCAGCTGACGCGAAGACGTCCGCCTGCGCGCCGTTCTCGATCTGTGTGACCAGCGTCGGCGAGCCCGCGAAGTTGTAGGTCCACACAAAGCCGTCATGAGCAGAGAGCGCCTTGAACGCTTCTGTCAGCGACGCCGCCGCAAACACGACAACAGGTTTGGCTCCGCCGTCAACGGGCGCATTGGCCGCCGGACCACATGCGAAGCACAGGACAACCAGCGCGACCCACCGCATCAGCGCGGAAGCTCGATGACGACGTTGGTCGACTTGATGGAAGCGACGGCGACAACCCCCGGCTTGAGGCCGAGCGCGTCAGCCGACTCACGCGATATCAGTGAGACGACTCGGTGCGGACCCGCCTGCATCTCCACCTGGGCCATCACGGTGTCCCTGACCACGCGCGTGACGATGCCGGGGAACCGGTTGCGCGCGGACTCGCGGATCATCTCCGGCGGTTCTGTCTTCGCCTGGGCTGCCATGTAGCGCGCTAATGCGGCGCTGTCGATCAGGCGCTGCCCGCCCGCCGAGCGCACCGTCTTGAGCTCTCCTGCGTCGACGAGCCTGCGCACGGTGTCGGGACTGACGCGCAGGAGCTCGGCCGCCTGGCCGATGCGTAGACGAGCCATCTCAACAGAACTTTAGCAAATGCACGAATCTCCAGCGAATTGCTGGCAGGTGCGGGCTTTTTACGTGCTCAGGTAGGGGCGGATCAGCTTGGCAAGGTCGCCGAGCTGCATCAAGGCCGGCGCCCGGCCGTCCGGCGAGACGTAGAAGATGCACCGCTCCACGCCCGCCGCCGCCGCCCTCTCGATATCGCCGGCGTTGGGGCGCGGATAGAACGTGACCTCGACGTGGCCGCGTCCCGCCTCGGCCTCCATCTGCCGGAGCTCGCTGACGCGCTGCAGTGCTGTGCCTCGGTTCGGCATCCAGCCGTCGCAATAGGCGATAACCCGCTTCAGCGTGTTGGGGCCGTTGCCACCCAGGATGATCGGAGGGTGCGGCTTCTGCACCGGCTTCGGCCAGAACCAGCTCTTCTCGATGTTCACCATGTCTCCGTGGTACTCGGCCTCATCCTGCGTCCACAGCGCCTTGATCGCCTCCACCCGCTCCCGCAACAGCGTCCAGCGGGTCTCGAAGGCGGTGCCGTGGTCGCCCATCTCCTCGCGGTTCCAGCCGCCGCCGATGCCAAACAGAAAGCGCCCGTTGGAGAGGCGATCGAGGCTTGCGGCCTCCTTGGCCGTGTGGATGGGATCGCGCTCGATGAGAAGGCAGATGCCCGTGCCGATCAGAAGCGTCTTTGAGGCGAGCGCCGCCGCGGTCAGCGCGATGAACGGATCCATCGTGTGCATGTACATCCGGGGCAGCTCGCCCCCGGCCGGATAGGGCGTCAGCCTGCTGACCGGGATGTGCGAGTGCTCGGCCACCCACAGCGATTCGAAACCCGCCTGCTCGACCGCCGGCGCGAGCTCCGTCATCGAGATCGCGTAGTCGGTTGGAAAGATCGCGATGCCGAACTTCACTTCAACAATCGTGACGCTTTCAGAAAAAGAAGAAGGGCCGGTGCGTGCCGGCCCTTCTGAAAGTCGAGCGAGTGCTACGCGCTCGGCGACGCCGCCGGCGAGCCGCCGCCGTTTCCGCTCGGATTAGGTGCGGGCGACTGGACGGTCTGCTGGGGTGGAGCGGTGGGCGTCGGCACGGCGCCGAACCAGTTCCATCGCGTGAACCCGAGGAACAGCAGGATCAGCACAACCAGCGCGATGAGCGCCGCGCCAATGCCTGCGCCTGCGCCAGTCGTGTCACCGCCGGTCTCGACGACCTCGGAGCCGGCCGGGCTCCAGTACCGCCGGACGCTGTATCCCCCGGCGCCGAGCAGCGCCGCGAGGACGATCACGACCAGGATGATGAACAGGAAAGTGCCCAAAACCGCGAAAACCTCCTCCTTATGAGAATTCCCCGTATTGGTGCGCGAACTGATCCGCGCCCCAATTGGTAAACGCGCATCGAGGCGGTGTGTACGCGGACTTGAATACGCCCTAGCGGGCGATGCGCTCGGCGGCGGACCTGATGGTTGAAAGCGGTCGTTCCAGCCGATCGCCGACCGATGTCGTCGCGTCCTGGAGGCGCATGACCAGCGTCCTCCGCCTGCGCCTGCGGACGATCATGACCGCGGCGCCGACGCCGACCAGGACCGCAATCCCGGCCGCAAGGATGGTGACTCCGTTCCGCTCGACAAACGGTCGCGCACGCTCGTCGATCAGCTCCACACCGCTCTCCACGCTGTCGAGAATCGCCTTCGCCTGACGCTCGATCTCGGCCGTGGAACTCCTCATTCAATTCACAACGCCTGGAGCCGGTGCTTTACCGATCCCGCGGCGTTTAGCTCTTGTGGAAGCGGCTGCCAACCCCGTACGCCCCGCGCCTACCACTCTCGACCGCGACCTGTTCCAGGCCATTCACGGCCTGCCGCACTCGCCGCCGACGGACAGGTGGGGCGGCGCGATCTCGGACGCGGGAGAGGGACTCGGCTGGGTCATCGCCGGCATCGGCCTTGCGTGGCTGGGCGGTCCAAGGGGCCGGCGCGCGGGAATCGCCACCGCGCTCGCCAGCCTCTCCGCGACGTATCTCGTTCAGCGCGTAATGAAGCCGGTCTTTCGCCGGCGCAGGCCGTTCGTCGATCGCGAGGTGCTGGTGGTCGGCATCAAGCCCGCCGACGCGTCATTCCCTTCGGGTCACACGGCCGCGTCGTTCGCAGCGGCCACCGCGCTGGCCACCTTCTACCCAGGCGCCGCGCCCATGGCCTTCACGCTGGCGACCGGCGTCGGGCTGTCCAGGGTCTACCTCGGCCATCACTTCCCAAGCGACGTCGCTGTTGGCGCGATGGTCGGTGGGGGCATCGGCACAGGCATCGCCTGGGCGCTCCGGCTCGCCGATCGGCTATAGCGCATCGGGGATGATGAACTTGAGCCGGCTCAGCTCCGCAGACACCGTCAGCGGCGTGTAGCCGGCGGGCACGTGGTCCGCGTAGGCGCGAACACGCGGCTTTGTGACGACCCGGACCTTGCGAAACTTGAACACCTGGTCCGCGCCCTCCTCGCGGTGCTTGGCCAGCAGCGCCGAAGCGAGCGCGCGGCCGGCGATGTCGAGATGCGTGCTGCCCGTGTGCGCTGAGAAATCGAGGTAGCGATCCGCTGGCGTCGAATCACCGACGGGCAGCTGGATGCCTGTCGAGTAGGTGTTGCTGAAGACGAGCGACATGGCAGTGCCGCTGGCCACCAGGTCCTTCGACAGCTCGTAGTGAAATGGTCGAGCGGTGAGCACCCGGCGGATCTTGGCGGTGATGCCGCGCAGCCTTCCGTCCTTTGCGTACTCGCCTAGCCGGATCGTCGCTCCGAACAGGCCCACACCGCACGCCTCAAGGAAGACGACGCCGTTGACGCGCCCCAGCGTGATGGACCGAGCCCGCCCGCGCTGCGCGACATCGATCGCTTTGTCGAGGTCTGCAGGTATGCGCAGCGACATCGCGAAGTTGTTGAAGGTGCCCAGTGGGATGACGCCGATCCGGCAGCTCGTGCCGGCGAGCCGGCGCACCACGGCACCGACTGTGCCGTCTCCGCCCGCCACCACCACCTTGGCGGTGGGCGTGACGAGGGTCTGGATCCGCTTCACGGCACCGAAGCGCAGCACCGTGTGATCGGCGAATGCCTGCCGTATACGACTCTCGATCTCCGCATTGAGGCCGCCCGCCCGAGAGCTCAGGACCAGGAGTCGCGCAGCACGCATCGTCTCCTCACCCGCCTAAGTAACCCGGGAGGCTCATCGGTTACCGATTTGAAGCGATTCGGCGGCCCCCGGCTGAACGGGCGGCCCGCAAAAGGAGGTTACGAAGTGCTTATTGCGCTGATTGTGCTGATCTTGCTGTTGATCCTCTTTGGAGGCGGCGGGATGCTCGCTGCATCTCTGAACTTCCTCTGGTGGATCCTGATCATCGGACTCGTGCTGTGGGTCCTCGGCTTCTTCTTCCGCGCGGCGGAGGGCGGCGGACGCTGGTACTACTGGTAGAAACCGCGTAGCGCGTCCAGCGTGGCGCGGGCCTGACCTACGCCTTGCGCCACGCAATCGTCCGGCCGAGTCGGCGTTCGAAGGCGGCCGTCACCTCGCCGGGATTCGGGTGCCTCTTCAGCTGCGCTTTGCTGAACACCAGCTCGCCGTCAAGGGTGACCTCGAACCGTCCTGTGTTACCGCTGCGCAGCTCCACTGTGCGCAGGATGGGCGCCCAGCCGGCCAGCAGCTCGTTGGCCAGGCTCACGGCCTGGTCGAGATAGTCTCAAGGGACGCAGAACTCGATCGATGCTTCGTGCTTGGGGTCGATCACGTCAACGGATGCTACCCGGTGAGGCTGCGCGGTATTCCGAACTGATTGCCCATCGCCTTGCCACGGAGCAGCAGGATGACGGCGACGGGCAGCACGGTGTTGACCAGCAGAGACACGGGACCCCTGTTGGCTCCGATCGGCAACGCAAGCATCACCAGCGAGCCGGCCAGACAGATCCATTCGAGCACGAGCACCGCGCGCCGCGCCCATCGGCGCCGCCACACGACCTCCATGCCGCTCCAAACGGTGAAACCCGCGAGCGCAAAAGAAAACGCCGCAAGCAAGAGCATGTACACCTCGCCGCCCAGCACGAAGGGCAGCGCGGAGATGCCGGCGAGGAGCCAGAACGTCGCTTGCATGAGGAGCAAGACGAACGCGGCTTCGGGTCGGCTGCTGGCGTTCACTTCCTTCATGTCCTCATGTCCTGTCGATTGCGGCCACGACCGCGGGGTCGATGTCGACCGCGAACGGTCCGCCTTTCGGGTTGTCGACAATCCACACGTGCAGCATCGCCGGCGCGGTCACGTCGATCGCGCCCAGCGGACACGTCGAGTAAGGCGTCATCAGGCTGAACTCGAGACCGATCAGGGTGAAGCAGATGTTTTCGTGCTGATGCCACGCGGTCAGCGGACCGCCGGGGTCAGGTCCGAATGCACCGATTCGCTGCATCTGAAACATCGCTCCGAGCAGCACCGGCCCGTGATGTGTGTTGGCGTACACGAGTCCCTGCGGATGCTGTGGATCCAGGACCGGTCCCTTCTCGAACGCCTTGTTGAACCAGTGCGTGGACGGCATCTCGGTCGATCCGGCGGGCCGGTACCCGGCGGCCCAGGCCTGATGCCAGTCCTGGAAAGGGGCGATCGCCGCCGCGGTCTGCTCATAGAGCTTCGTGGCTGCGTCCTGCTGGCCGGAGGTTGGCACCTCGTTGGTGGACTGCAGAGTCGCGCCGGCGTGCACGTGGCGCGGATCAGGATGCGCAAGCGCGTCGATCCATATGCCCGTGCCGCTGACCAGCATCAGCGCGGGCAGGCCTGAAGCAAGCAGCGCCCAGTACCACGGCCTGTCGCGCATGCGCTTCTCGTTGCGCACCGGCACGAGCACCATCCCGAGCGCTGCGAACTCGATGACCTTGGTGGCCAGCCCGACCTGGTCAGGGCCCTCGAGCCGAAAGCCCACATAGAAGAGGTAGCCGAGGATCGTCGCAACGAGCAGGGCTGCCGAGCTCACACGCCACCAGCGCCACCCGACTGCGACGGCAAGAGCGAGAAAGGCGACGCCATTGAAAAGGAAGAGGACAGATGTCAGGGGATCGCCGGCGAGGTGATCAGGGATGAGCGCCAGGTGGACCGCGCCGGTCATCGCCATCAGCACACATGCGATCTGCACCGTGCCCGGCTGGCTCCGGTGCTTGCGACTTTGGCGCACGGCGAGGAGCGCCAGCGGCAGCGCGACCAGGCCGGCGAAGAGACCGATCAAGTGTGCCGGCGCGACGTCGTACATGCGCCCATCGTGGGCACGCGTTCTAAGAGCGCGATAAGAGAGGCAGGTCGACGAAAAAACCCGCGCCGCCGTCGGGACCGTCGGCGGCGACGATGCGCCCGTTGTGCTGGTCCGCGATCCAACGCGCGATGGCGAGGCCGAGACCAGCGCCCCCGTGGCGCCGCGAAGGGTCAGCTTTGTAGAACCGCTCGAAGACGCGCTCGCGCTCGTCGGGCGGCACCCCGGGGCCGTCGTCGGCCACGATCAGACGAGCCCACCCGTCCTCCGCGCGGACGCCGACGGAGATCTTGGAGCGGGCGTGGCGGCCGGCGTTGTCGAGCAGGATCCACAGCAGCTGCCGCAGCGCGTCCTCGTCGCCATACACCGCGAGGTCGGATAACTCAGTCGTCAGGTTCAGGTCCGCGTGCACCGTGGCGGCCTGCCTGACCACCTCCTCCGCGAGGGGTGCCAGATGCACGGGTGCGAGCTGCAGGTCGAGGCCCGAGTCGGCGCGCGCGAGCGTAAGCAGGCGGTCTGTGAGCCTTGCCATGCGCTCGCTCTCCCCGACGATGTCGGCGGCGGCGGCGCGGCGGACATTCTCGTCGACGTTCGGCCCGATCGCGAGCAGGCCGGCGTTGCCCTGGATGGTGGCCAGCGGCGTGCGCAGCTCGTGCGAGGCGTCGGCCACGAAACGACGCTGCGCGTCGAGTGCGCCCTCGAGCGCCGCGAGCATGCGGTTGAAGCCGGCCGACAGAAGCGCCACCTCGTCCCCGCGCCGGCCGACAGTTAGGCGCCGGCTGAAGTCCTTGGTGCTTGCGATGTCGCCAGCCGTGCTCGCGACGATGCGCAGCGGACGCAGCGCCCGGCCCGCCACGAGCCACGACGCGATGAGCGCAGCGAGAAGCGCGGGCACAGCAGAGATGATCAGAAACACGACCACCCCAGATAGGTTCGAGGCGGGCACGCGCGTCGACTGCCCGGCGATGACGTATCCGCCGGCGAACGGCTGCGCGTACAGGCGGAGCTCCGTTCCCCTTCCGGCATCGCCTTCGGTCGCGAACGCTCCGTTGTGGGCGGTCGCCTGCGGGAGGAGGCCGTCAGGCACGGGCGGCGGTGCGCCGTCAAGCATCGCGGTGGCGTACAGGGCAACGCCGGACGGATCGAGGACCTCGACGTAAACGTCGGTGCTGTTCTTCAGGTCGGCCGCGGCGATCAACGGATGAGGCGACAGGTCGGCGATGTTCGTCGCCGAGGCCGCCTGCCGCGCGCGTGCGCGCAGCTGCGTGTCCTGGTTGTTCGTCACGCTCCGCGCCAGCAACGTGTAGACGAGCACCCCGAACAGCACGAGCGCAAGCGCCACCACCGCGGCGCCGAACAAGGCGAGCCGAAGGCGCAGCGACATGGCTAGTCGCCCTCGCGGAGCGCGTAGCCGGCTCCGCGCACGGTGTGCACCAGTCGCGGCTCACCGTCCTCCTCGAGCTTCTGCCGCACGTAGCCGATGTACACCGCGACCACGTTGTCGTTGTCGGGCTCGTCGCGCCACACCGACGCGAGCAGCTGCTCGCGCGAAAGGACCTGCCGTGGATGGCGCAGCAGGTACTCGAGAAGGTCGAACTCGGTGACCGTGAGGCTGAGCTGTCGCGAGCCGCGCCACGCCACGCGCGCCGCCGGCTCGAGCTCGACATCCGCGAACCTCAGCCGGCCGGCAGGACGCGAGCGCCGCAGGAGCGCGCGCACGCGCGCGAGCAGCTCCTGGTAGGCGAACGGTTTCACCAGGTAGTCGTCGGCGCCGCTGTCGAGGCCGCGCACGCGATGCTCGGTGCCGCTGAGCGCGGTGAGCATCAGGATCGGAAACTGCGCCGTCTCGCGCATCCGGCGGCACACCGTGACGCCATCCGCGCCAGGAAGCATCAGGTCGAGCACCACCAGGTCGGGCACTCGAGCGCGGGCGCGGCGCACCGCGTCCAGCCCGTCGCCGGTCACCTCGACCTCATGGCCTTCCGCCACGAGCACTCGCTCAAGCGTGGCGGCCAGTGGCGCGTCGTCCTCGACCACCAGCACCCTAGAGCCTGTCATCGACAGGAGTTATAAGCCCGAGTGTGAGATTTCGATAAGAGCCAGCGAAGCTCTTAAGCCGAGCTCTGGGCTTCCTCTTGCTCCTGCTCCGCCGCGGCGGGCGCGAGCTCTGGTCGCGTGGCGCCGATGGCGCGCTTCAGGAGCTCGAGCGCTCCCAGCGCGTCGCCCCGCGCCTCGAGCACCTGCGCGTATATCGCGAGACAGGCGACCAGGTGCTCTGTGAGGTGTCTGCTCCGCTCCAGGACCGAGATGGCAGTCTGGAACTCGGTGTCAGCCAGCTTGAAGTTGCCGCTCATCTCCGCGGCCTGGCCCATGATCTCGTGAGCCTTACCGACGACGCCGGGCTCGTTGTGGCGATGGGCGACATCGCTGGCCATGGTCGAGAACCTGCGCGCACCGTCGGGGTCGCGGCCGTTCAGCTCCAGCTCGGCGAGGCTCAGCAACAGGTGGCCCTTGCCCACCTCGACCCCGGCCTCGTCGTACAGCCGAAGGGCGCGGTCGAGGTGCTCGCGCGCCTGGTCCAGCTCGCCCTGCCGCATCAGCACGAGCCCGAGGTTGTTCTCCGCCCGGGCGACCGAGATCTGGTCGTTGAGCAGCTCGTGGATGGCGATCGACTTCTGGGAGTAGGCGCGAGCGCGAGCCAGGTCGCCCAGGTGCTCGTACGCGCCGCCGAGGTTGCCGTACATCTTGCCGAGCCGGCTGAGGTCCTTCAGCTCGCCTGCAACGTCGACCGCCTCCGAGTAGTACTCGACGGCCTTCGACCAGTTGTGCAGGACCAGGTGAATCGAGCCGAGCCTGCCGATCACGCGCGCCTCGAGCGCGCGGTTCGCGGGCCGCAGGCGGCGGCACGCCTCGAGGTTCGACTCGGCGATGCCCAGCGCGGCCCTGTCTTCCAGGAGGCTGAGCGCGCCGGCAATCAGGTCTGTGCAGTCGACGACCATCCACTGGTCGCCCGAGCGCTGGAACGTGTCGCGCGCCTCGCGCAGCTCATCGAGCGCGGGGTGCGGGTTGGCGAGCCGGAAGTAGGCCTGGCCGAGGAAGAATGCAGTCCACGCGCGGTCGAGTGGATCGACCGCCTCGGCCTTGGCGGCGGACGCAGCCGCCTGCAGGTCCGCGAACTTCTCGGCTGCGGCAAGGCCACGGAGCTTGTCGAGGTCCGGCCGCTTGATGTGCACGACCTCGCTGTCCTCGAGGAAGTACTCCACGGGCTTGCCGGTGCGGGCGGCGATGAGCTGGATGGTGGGCAGTGTCGGCCGCGTCTTACCCGTCTCGGCGAGGAACACCGCGGTGCGGCTGACCTCGCCGGACGCTACCTGGGCGAGAGACATGCCTGCCTCGGCCCGTGCCTGCTTGATGGCCCCCGGACGCACGGCCAGCCCAGGGAGCCGGCGGCGCTTGCTGCCGGGCTGCTGACGGACTACCACACCGGGTGCCAGCCTAACAGCCGGTCCACATAACAGCAACACCGCCGACCCAACAGGACCAACTTTTTACATTCTCCTTAACTGCAGTGACAGATGGTGTCCGCGCCGACCGACGCTGCGGTAACAACGATTGACGAGACGGCGAGGATCAACGAGATAAGAAAACGGCGCATCGAACTCCTCCTTGCGCACATTCGCCCCGGGCGGGGTGAGTGCGGCCAGTGAAACGCGAATCGGAGGAGTTGTCAAGCAATGCATAACAGCACTATCCGAGGCCTTCTTATACTTGACAGGCAGCGGTTCACTTCACGGCCAGGAGAGTGGGATTCTGGTGACTGACGCGCCTTCCCCGGAGGCACCGGGCGGCGAAAAGGCCGTCCCCGGTGAGCCGAATCACGTCCTCGCCGACCTGAACGACCGAATCGCCGACGCCCGCCTGGGCCCCGAAGCAGTCCTGAACGCCGTCACTAGCGCGCTCAGCCGGATCCGGCGCGGGACATGGGTCGCGTACCTGATCGGCAAGGATCCGCGAACCGTCAAGGTGGTCGCGGCCAACGAGAAGAACCCGCAGATGGCGCGCTACCTGGAGGACATGCACCGCTCGGGCGAGGCCAGCGGCCTGGCCTTTGCCGACCGGGTGATCGAGACAGGCGAGGCTTTGCTGATGCCTCGCCTTACCCGGGAGGATTTCCTCAACACGCTCCGCGCGGACGTGCATTCCTACTTCGTCCAGAGGACGCCGCCGGTGATGGCACCCTGGGTGGACGTCGCCTTGATGGTCGCGCCGATGCGTGCGCGAGGCGCCACGGTGGGCGGCCTCGCGCTCTTCGAGGCTCGACCCTCAGCCCCGCTCACACAGGAGGACCTGGACTGGCTTCAGCCCATCGCCGATCGCACGGGCCTGGCCGCCGACAACGCGCAGCTGTATGCCGACGCGAACTCCCGCCTCGAGAGGCTGGCTGCAATTCGAAGCGTGAGCCTGGCCATGGCGGCCAGCGGCGATCTGCGCCTGACGCTGCAGGTGATCCTGGACCACGTGCTCGCCGGCCTCGGCGTGGACGCCGCGGACGTGATGGTCATCGACCACTCCGACGGCAGCCTGGTGAGCTCGGCGCATGCCGGATTCCGCTCCACGTCCGTGCCCGAATACCGGCTGGAGCCCGGCGCCATCCCCCACAACCGGCTGCAGGACCGGCCGCGGGTCGAGATGCTCACAGGCGGCGCGCTTTCACACCTCCGGCGAAGGACCCTTTTCGCGCGGGAAGGCTTCCGCGCCTACTGCGCGGCGGGGCTCAACGCGCGCGGCCGCCCGGTGGGCGTGCTCGAGCTCTTTCACCGATCGGCGCTCGAGCCGGACGACGAGTGGCTTAGCTTCCTCGACGCCATCGCCGGGTTCACCGGGGTGGCTGTCGACAACGCAGCCATGTCCGAGGCTCTCCGCCATACGATGCCGTCCACCCCGCTTGCCGGCGCGCCCAAGCTGAGCAACCTCGAGCGCCAGATCCTGGGCCTGGTGGTGGAGGGCACCACGAACGCGGCCATCGCGAAGGCGCTGCACCTGAGCCAGAGCACAGTCAAGTTCCACGTCCGGCAAATCCTCCAGAAGGTTGGCGCCGGCAACCGCACCGAGCTCGCCCGCCTGGCCACGCGTGAGGGGTGGATGTAAAGCGGCCGCTTAGCCGTTAGGTCACTGTTAACTGTCCACTTGACAGGAATTTGCACCTTTCGAGAGGGGCCGGGTCTCCAGGTTCGGCCCTAGCTTGAGATCGCCCGAAGGGGCGATCCAGAGATGCCCCAGCAGACCGCGACCATGGCGGCGTACGCCCGACCCGCTCAGGCCCGGGTCGAGTGGACCGAGCACTGCCTGGAGCCCGATGAATCCGCCCCTACCCTTTCCGGATGGCGGGCGAGGCTTGCGGTGGCGATCGTAGCCACAGTGCTGGCCCTGCTCGCCCTACCGGTGCTGGCTGTCCTCGACCCGCCCCTTGCGGGCCGGGCCGCCGGCTGGCTCGGCCGCCTCGCGGCCCTCGTCCCGGCGATGACGGCGGTGCGAGCGTTGGTAGTCGTGGTTGCCGTCGTCGTGGTCTCGAAATCGGATGGCCGGCAGTGACAGCGCCCACCACGCCGCTGGCGCAAGCACATCCGCTAATCCGGCTGAACCTGCGCCCCTCCTGATTAACATCCACTTGAAAGGGACGCGCGCGGCTCGCGGGGAGCCGGCCGAATGACGGTGGTGCAGCAACGACAGACATCGCATGGAGCGCCGCTCGTGCTCGTCGTCGACGACGGCGAGATCAACCGGGCGCTCGTCGAGGCCTTCCTTTCGGATCTTGACTGCAGGCTGCGATCGGCCGAGGACGGCCCGTCCGCGCTTGCCGCCATAGACAGGGAGACGCCCGACCTGGTCCTGCTCGACGTGCAGATGCCGGGCATGGACGGCTACGAGGTCTGCCGGCGCATCAAGGCCGGGCCCCGAGGAAGGCTTCTGCCGGTCGTGATGCTGACCGCGCTCGACAACTCGAACGACAGGGTCCTGGCGCTGGAGGCCGGCGCCGACGACTTCATGAGCAAGCCGGTCGACAGGGTCGAGCTGGTCGCGCGCGTGCGCTCGGCTCTGCGGCTGAAGGCCGTGTACGACACGCTCGACAGCGCCGAGCAAGTGATCTTCTCGCTGGCGGCGGCGGTCGAGGCGAAGGACAAGTACACCGAGAAGCACACGCATCGCGTGGCCGAGACTGCGCGCCATGTCGGCATGAAGCTGGGCCTGCCGGAGCGCGCGCTCGACGCCCTCTACCGCGGCGGGATCATCCATGACATCGGCAAGATCGGCGTCTCCGACGCGATCCTCACCAAGGCCGGTCCGCTGAGCCGGCAGGAATGGGCCGAGATGCGGCTGCATCCGCTCATCGGCGAGCGGATCTGCGAGCCGCTCGCGACCGCGGGCCAGTTCGCGCCCATCGTCCGACATCACCACGAGCGCTGGGACGGCAGCGGCTATCCGGACGGGCTGTGGTCGAGGTGCTGGTCGGCGAGCTTTCGGCGATCAGCGCGCTGGGTGTCGCCTGAACGTCATGAGAGACCTCGTCACTTTCGTCCAGAACATCGAAGCCGTCGCCTTCCTCGCGCTCGGCGTCGCGACCGCGGCCCTCTGGCTGCGCAACCGCGACCGCTCGAGCGCCTACCTGGCGCTTGCCATCGTGCTGCTCTCGCTGGTCGTAGCCTTCGGCCGGCTGGTGACCCTGCTGCACATCAGCTCGCCCGCGGTGAGTTTCCTCACGCTCCTCGCGTTCGTCGGCTCGGGCTACGCCCTGCTCAGCTACCGCCACGCCCTCATCCCGCTCTCGAGGACATGGCGCGTCGGCGCCGCGGCAGCGCTGGTCGCGACGGTGGTCGCCTACCTGGTGGCGATGGCGCTGTCGGCACCGACCACGGTGCTTCTGTGGATCGCCGTCGCCCTGATCGTCGCGTGGGCGGGCACAGTGATCGAGCCGATCGTCCGTTTCTGGCTCGTAGCGCGGGGCCTGCCCAAGGTCCAGGCATGGCGCCTGCGATCGCTGAGCCTCGGTTTCGCCGGCCTGGTCGGGATCCTTCTTTTCGCCTTGATCCTGGCGGGCGCGCGTATCACGACGACAAACGCGTCGATCCAGCTGGCGCTGCAGCTCGTCGTGCTTGCCATCGTACCGCTCCTCTACGTCAGCTTTGCGCCGCCGGCCTGGCTGCGCCGCGAGTGGCGCGTTTCAGAGGAAGAAGGCCTCCGCGCATTCATGGAAAGCCTCCTCGTGAGCGACGAGACCGCCGCTACCGATCGCGGAGCCCTTGAATGGGCGATGCGCCTGACGGGCGGGGGCGGCGCTATATCGTTCGACAGCCGTGGCGACACGCGCGCCTCTTCCGGCGTCGACCCGGACTTCGCCGAGGAGCTGCAGGAGCTGCTGCCCAACCTGGCCAACGGCATCCGCAGATATGAGCGTCGCAGCGGCCAGACGGTCACATTGATCGCGCTTCCGATCCACAGCATCGAGGGCATCGGGCGCCTGGTCGTGGTGTCCGGGCCGTTCACACCGGCGATCGGCAACGACGAGATGAATCGCGTGCAGCAGTTCATGACCTCGGTGACCGCGGGCGTGGACCGCAGGCGATTGGTGAAAGAGCTCAAGGATGCCAACCGCGAGCTCAAGGACGCCAGCGAGCACAAGAGCGTGTTCCTCGCGAACATGAGCCACGAGCTGCGGACTCCGCTGAACGCCATCATCGGCTTCTCGGAGCTGATGCTCGACGCGAAGGAATCGCAGTTCGACAGCGCGACTCAGAAGCGGTTCCTCGCCCAGGTCCACTCCAGCGGCAAGCACCTGCTTGGCCTGATCAACGACATCCTCGACCTGGCGAAGGTCGAGGCCGGTCAGATGGAGCTTCGGCTGCAAGAGGTGCCTGTGGAGCCGGTCATCGCGCAGGCGCTCGCGCTCGTCGAGCCTCTGGCGGCGGAGAAGCACCTCACCATCCGCTCGGAGGCCTCGACCGCAGGCGTGGTGCTGGCCGACGCGGGCAAGCTCAAGCAGATGCTGCTGAACCTGATCTCCAACGCCATCAAGTTCACAGCTGAGGGCGGCACCGTGAAGATCAGTGCGCGCCGCCTGCAGGGCGCGATCGAGATCGCCGTGGCCGACACCGGCATCGGCATCTCCGACGCCGACCAGGCCAAGATCTTCATGGAGTTTCATCAGGTCGACCCCGGCCCCGGACGGCGCCAGCAGGGTACCGGCCTCGGCCTCGCGCTTACGCGCCGGTTCGCCCTCCTGCACGGAGGCGACGTCCGCGTGACCAGCAAGGTCGGCGAGGGCAGCGTGTTCACATTGCGGCTTCCGCTTCAGATCCCGACGGTTGCGCCGGCGGATGAGAAGGTCGACGCCACCGCTGCCGACCCTGCACGACCCCTCGTTCTGATCATCGAGGACGACGTCGCCGCGGCCGAGCTGCTGACCAGGCAGCTGCACGCGGCAGGCTTCAGGACGCACATAGCACGCACAGGCACCGAGGCGATCGCAATGGCGCGCTCACTTCACCCGGCAGCGATCACGCTCGACATCCTGCTGCCGGAGCTGGACGGATGGGAGGTCATCACGCGGCTCAAGCGTGAGGAGGAGACCAGCAGCATCCCGGTCGTCGTCGTGAGCGTCGTCGACAACCCCGAGCTTGGCAAGGCGCTCGGCGCGCTCGACTACTTCGTCAAGCCGGTAGACGGAAAGCTGCTGGTCGACAGGCTGACGCGGCTCAAGCTGAAGCCGGCCGTTGAAGGCGCGACGACCAGCGTGATGGTGGTCGACGACGAGCCCTCCAACCGGAACTGGCTGGTGCGAATCCTCGAGCCGGCGGGCTTCGAGGTCATCGAGGCTTCGGGAGGACGCGAGGCGATCGAGCTTGCGAAGGCGAGGCCGCCTGACCTTGTCCTTCTCGACCTGATGATGCCCGAGGTCACAGGTTTCGACGTCGTCGAGGCGCTGCGCGCGGACCCGAAGACGTCGCAGACGCCGATCATGATCCTCACGGCACGGCACCTCACGGAGGCGGACAAGCGCCAACTCAACGGCCAAGTGTCAACGATCCTTAGCCGCGGTTCGGTCGGAGCCCCCGACCTGCTCGGCCTGCTTCAGCAGGTGGTCGAAAAGACCAACGGCAAGCCGGTCGCGACGAAGTGAGCGCGGCACTCATCCTCGTGGTCGAGGACAACGAGACCAACCAGATGCTCACCGTGGCCGTGCTCGAGCGGGACGGCTATCGCGTGGTGGTTGCCGGCAACACCAGCGAGGCGCGGGAACAAATCAAGACGGAGACTCCCCATCTGATCCTCATGGACGTGCAGCTTCCGGGCGAGGACGGCCTCGCCTTCACGCGGCAGCTCAAGCGAAACCCGACGACCAGTCCCATCCCGATCGTGGCCATGACGGCGCACGCCATGCAAGGAGACGCGGAGCAGGCGATCGAGGCCGGGTGCAGCGGTTACATCGCCAAGCCAATCGACACGCGCGCGCTCGCGGAGCAGATCCGCAGGTATCTGGCCGTCGCGCGGTGACGAGCCGGGTTCTCATCGTCGACGACGAGCCCGCCAACGCCCTGCTCCTGGAGTCCATGCTCGCGGATGAACCGGACCTAGAGCTGAAGAGCGTTACCGACTCGCGTCTGGCCGAGCAAGAGTTCCTCGAGTTCGAGCCCGACATCGTGCTGCTCGACCTCCACATGCCCAAGCCGGACGGCATCGAGATCCTGACCCGGCTGCGCAGCGCACGGGAAAGCCTCGGCTACCTCCCTGTCGTCGTGCTCACCGGCGACACCACCCGGCTCGCGCGCAACAGCGCGCTGATGCTCGGCGCCGATGACTTCCTGCTCAAGCCTCTGGAACGGGAGGAGGTCCTCCTGCGGGTCCGCAATCTGCTCCACACCCGTCGTCTGTACACGGAGCTGGCAAGCGCCAAGGAGGCGCTGGAGCGGCACGAGGGCAAGCCGGGAAAGGTCCCTTAAAGGGCCATGCCTGCGTAAATCCGACGGTTAATATGCTGCCGGAGCTGCGAGCACACCGGATCCCGCCATGAGCAACCCACCACTGATCCTGATCGTCGAGGACAACGCAGGCAGCCTGATGCTGGCCACGGTCATGCTCGAAACCGAGGGATTCCAGGTGGCCGGCGCCGGATCGGCTGAAGAGGCCAGGGACGTGCTGGCGACGAAGACGCCGGACCTGATCCTCATGGACATCCAGCTGCCGGGCATGGACGGCCTCGAGTTCACCAGGGAGCTCAAGGCGGACGCTGACACGGCGGCCATTCCGGTCATCGCCCTGACCGCCCAGGTCATGCCGATCTACGAGCGGGCGGCCCGCGCGGCCGGCTGCGAAGGGTTCATCGCCAAGCCGTGGACGCCCGAAGCCTTCAGCCGGGAAATCCACGCGTTTCTGGCCGGCATCGGGGCCGAGAACGAATGACAGAGCCCGCCGAGCTCCAGAAGCGGCTGGAGCTGCTGCAGGGGATCTCGATCTTCTTCACGCTGCCAGACAGCGACATGCGCCGGCTGGCGCGCAAGCTGCAGCCGCGCCACGTCGCGAGCGGCGAGGAGGTCGTGAAGCAGGGCGACGTGGCGGACCGGATGCACATCATCGTCAGCGGGCGCTTTGAGGTCAGCGAAACGTGGGCGCCGCATCACAGCGTGACGGTCGCAGTCCTGGGTCCAGGTGACTTTTTCGGCCTCAGCGCAATGAAAGGCGGCACACCGCAGGCAGCCTCGGTCACGTCGATCGAGCAGTGCGAGCTGCTCGAGCTCCTTACCGACGACATCGACGCAGTGCTGACTGAAGACTCGCCCGTTCGCGCCGAGGTCGAGCGACTCGTCGAGCAGCGGCGGGACACCATCGAGCACCTGGTCGACCGAGCCCACGAGATTTCGACGTCGCACGACGGCCGGATCATCGCCGTGTATTCGGTGAAAGGCGGCGCCGGGAAGACGACTCTGGCCGTGAACCTCGCGGCCGCGCTGGGCCAGCGCAACCGGGGCGAGTGCCTGCTTCTCGACCTGGGCCTTCCCTACAACAATGCGGCGCTGACGGCCAACCTTGTGCCGACAGGCAGCCTCGCCGCCAACGAACGGGCGTCCGACGCCGAGCTCGAGGAGATGCTGCTCAGCGCCTGCATCCACCACCCGACCGGGATGATGCTCCTGCCCGGCGCACTGCGGATCGAGCACTCGGAGCTCATCACGCCCGAGCTGGTTCAGCGCTCGATGACCGCCCTGATGCGGACTTTCCCCTACCTGGTCGTGGATCTTGGGGTTGCGATGTCAGAAGCGGCTTTGAGTGTTCTGGAGCGGGCGCAAAGGATCATCCTTCTGGTCACGCCCGAACTGAGTTCGTTGAAGGACACCAAGGAGCTGATCGAGCTGTTCAGAACGGTGCTGAACATCCCTGACGGAAGCGTCACCCTCGTGCTCAACCGGCCCCGGGCGACCTCGATGGTCGACCGGAATGACGTCGAGCGGAGTTTGGGACGCTCTGTCGACGTGGAGCTGGAGCACGACGGCTACCGATGCGACAGGGCCGCCGTGACCGGCGAGCTTCTGGTGGCCGCTTTTCCCGCGAGCCCGCTCGCCAAGAAGGTGAAAGCGCTGGCGATGGCGTTGGAGACCGAGCACAAAGCGAAAGCGAAAACTGCGCCGGTGGCCGAGAAGGTGGCCCCTTGACAGCGGCTCGCGTGGGCCGGCTGACGGTGGACCGGAGCGACTCTGGCAATGTGGTCGCTCCAGTTTCGCGTCCGCGATCCCGCCTCCAGACCCGCTCCGGCCGCCGTTTCGTGGTGGCGGCCGCGCTCGCGGCGGCGGTGGGCATCGCCTTCACGGTCTGGATCGGCTTCCGGATAGGTGGCGACCAGTCGGTCACTGACGTCGACGACCTCGGCGAGGCGATCGCGGCCCTGATTGCCGCCGCAAGCTGTGGCTTCGCATCGTGGCGTGCGACGGGGCGCATGCGCCTCGCGTGGGGCCTTCTCGCCGCGTCGGCACTCAGCTGGGGGATCGGCGAGACGGTCTGGTCAGTCATAGAGATCGGTCTCGGTCAGGGCGTGCCGTTCCCGTCGGCCGCCGACGCCGGCTTCCTGCCCGCGATCCCGCTCGCGGTGGCGGGCGTCCTCACATTCCCCTCCGCGCCGAGCCGCATCGCGACCCGGGCCCAGGCCGTTCTCGACGGAGCGATCGTGGCGCTGGCTCTGGTCTTCATCAGCTGGGCGTTCGGCCTGGCGAGCATTTACCAGCAGAACAACCAGTCGCTGCTCACCCAGCTGATCGGAGCGGCCTACCCCGTGGGCGACGTCATCGTCATCGCCGCGCTGATGCTGGCCATGCGCAGGGCCACACCACAGCAGCGCGGGACGATGGCGCTCTTGCTTGCCGGCCTTGCGGCCGCCGCCGTCGCCGACAGCTCGTTCGCATACCTGACGGCGTCAGGTATTTACACCGCGACCGGCAACATCACCGACGCCGGCTGGGTCATCGGATACTTCCTGATCGCTCTCGCGCCGTTCTGGCCGGCGCCGTTCGCGGATCGCGTAACGAAGGAAGGGCCGGCCGACCTGTGGCAGATGTCGGTGCCCTGGCTGTCGCTGCTGGGAGCGGCGGTGGTGGCGCTGGCCCTGGCCGCGCGGGGCCTCGGCCTCGACCAGTTTCTGACCGCGGTCGCCGGCGGGCTGGGCCTCCTGCTGGTAGCCAGCATGGTGCTTCTGCATCGAGACTCGCTCTCGCTGCTTTCGGTCCGCGACCGCGTCGAGCAGAGGCTGGAACAACGCACCAACCTGCTCAACGAGGTGATCCTTCACGCGCCTCTAGGCGTGGTTCGCATCGGCCCCGACTACCGCGTGATCGACGCCAACCCACGGATGGGCACGCTGCTTCACGCGCCCGAGCAGATCATGGTGGGCTCCCTGGTGGCGGAGTACCTGTCGCCCGAGGAGGCCACCCGCGTGATCGAGCAGTTCAAGCCTCTCGACACAGGAGTTGTCGACAACGTAGAAGGCAATAGTCCCGCGAGGCGCGCGGACGGCAGCGAGGTGTGGCTGCACTGGAGCGTGACCGCCGTGCGCAGCCGCAGCGGCAAGCTGGAGTACTACCTCGCGATGTTCGAGGACATCACGGCCAAGCACGACGCGGAGGAGACGGCCGCCGCCAACCTCGCCAGCCTCGAACGCCTCAACCAGCTCAAGAGCGAGTTCGTCTCCATGGTCAGTCACGAGTTCCGCACGGCGCTCGTGGGCATCCAGGGCTTCAGCGAGATCCTGGCGACGGAACTCAACAGCCCCGAAGACGTGAAGAGCCTGGCCGGCGACATCTTCAGCGATGCACAGCGCTTGAACCGGATGATCAACGAGATGCTGGATCTCGACCGCATGGAGGCGGGCAAGATTCGCATCCAGCCGAAACCCGTCGATCTCAATTCGCTGGTCCGCGAGGTCGTCGAACGCGCCCAGGCCTCGAGCGAAAAGCACCGCCTGCGCACCGAGCTCGACCAGGCGCTGCCGATCATCAACGCGGACCCTGATCGATTGATCCAGGTCATCAGCAACCTGGTCAGCAACGCCGTCAAATACTCGCCGGACGGAGGCGAGGTCACCATCAGCACGGCAGCAGACAACGGCCAGGTTCACGTGGCGGTGAGAGACCAGGGTGTTGGAATCCCACCCGAGTTCATCAGCCGCGTTTTCGGGCGCTACGAGCGCTTCGAGAACAGCAAGACGAGCAAGGTGGTGGGGACGGGCCTCGGCCTGGCTATCAGCCGGCAGATCATCGAGCTGCACGGCGGCAAGATCTGGGTCGAGAGCAAGGTCGGGTCGGGCTCGACCTTCGAGTTCACTGTTCCATTGCAGCTAGGCGCCGGCGGCGCCGGCTGATCGACCGCGCAGGAGCTCGCAGGATGCCCGTGCCGATCAGGATGCTGATTGTGCAGCACGACCGACTCATGTTCGAGGGCCTTGTGTCGCTCCTGGGCGATCAGGAGGGTCTCGAGGTGCTTGGGGTCGCCAGCAGCGCAGCCGACGCGGTGGACAAGTCGATGCATCTTCGGCCCGACCTGGTGTTGATGGACGTCCGTTTTCCGGACGGGGATGGGGCGCAGATCTGTGAGCGGATCCGGTCCAGGCTGCCAAACACCGCAGTCCTCTTCTTGTCGGCAGATACCAACGAGGCGACCGTCGAGCGCGCGGTCATGGCTGGAGCGGCCGGCTATGTGTCGACACAGATCTCTGTGGCAGAGCTGGTGGGCGCCATCAAGACGCTGGCAGAGGGTGAGCTCCTGGTGACCGCGGCGGTCCTGGCACGGCTGCTTCGCCAGGGAGAGACCCAGCCAACTGATCCGGATGCGCCTACCGCCCCGGAGCTGACTGGACGTGAGCGGGAGATCGTCACACTGCTGGCGCGCGGTCGTGACAACATCGCCATCGCGGCCGAGCTCGAGATCGAGCCGGCCACCGTTCGCGGGCACGTACGGTCATTGCTGGAGAAGCTGGGAGTTCACTCCAAAGCCCAGGCCGTCGACTCAGCGCGCAGGATGGGCCTTGTCGACGACTCGGCCAGGACGCCGCGATGATCGGTTCACCCAGGCGGGAGGGCACGCTCGGGCCGGACACCGGCCGGCGATCCGCCGAGGATCGCCCGTGGCACAACCTCGACCGCCGCGCTCCACTGTGGCTCAAGGTCATCTCTCCTGTGATCGGGGTGACGGTGCTGGGCGCCGCCCTTTTCGGTTATGTCCTCGCCGAGCAACCGCCAGTGGTCTGGATCGTTGTCGCCGGCCTCGCCATCGGCGCGCTCGAGGTTGCGATTGTCGCCGCCCTCCTCGAGTACGGCGTCCTCCGCCGCATTCGGCGGGTCCACCGGAGCGTTACAGCGCTGGGCCGTAGCGGCCGGCGCGCTCATCTCGCTGAAGGGATGGAGCCGGCCGGTCGCGATGTGCTGTTCAACCTCGCACGAGAGGTCGACCTCAAGCTGACGGAGCTCGACGAGCGCGAGCGCGCGGGATCCGTGGTCACGGCCCTCGGCCTGCTGTCCCTTGAGGGCGCCGCCCCGTCGGCGCTGACCACCCGCGCCCTGGAGCTCACCGTTGAAGCCGCGGGGCTGGAGCAATGCCTGCTGGTGGACAGGGCGGCCCTGGGCGTGATCGTCATCTCGACAGATGGTGTGCCCAAGCGGTCGTCTGAGGTGGAGCTGCCGGTATGGATGAGCGCGCTGGCCAGGAGTGCCGCGGAGTCGAGAAAGCCTGTGCTCTCAGGCCGGCTCGGCCAGGATTCCACATACTGGGACGGGCAATCCGACCCCTACTCCGCGGCTGCGGCGTTTGTTCCTCTCGCCGGCACTCAGGTTGGGGCAGGAGTGATGATCGGCCTCGCGCATGCGGGCGGCCGGGTCACGAGCAGCACTGTGAGCCTGATCGAAAGCGTGGCGACGGCCCTCACCGAGTCCCTCGAAAGGCGTGAGGCCGGCAGGGCGCGCGCGGAAAGCGAAGAGAAGTCGAAGACACTGGCCACCGTCACCCACGAGATGCGCAACCCACTCAACGCGATGCTTGGGTTCAGCGATCTCCTGCTCAACGACAAAGCCGGTCCTCTCAACGAGAAGCAGCGAACCTACATGCAGCAGGTGGACTCGGCTTCGCGTCACCTGCTGAGCCTGGTCAACGACTACCTGGACCTGACCCGTCTTGTTGCGGGAGCGCTGCCGATGCAGATGGAGGCCGTGCAGATACATCCTGAGGTACAGGAGGTGTTCGAGCTGCTGGGCCCCACCGCGCAGGCCGCCCAGCTGACGATGCATTCGTCTGTGGAGCCGGGGCTGGTCGCCCAGGCGGACCGCCGCCGCTTGCATCAGGTGCTCCTGAACCTGCTCACCAACGCGATTCGGTCCACTCCGCCCCGCGGTCATGTTCGGGTGGAGGCGGCCGGGGGCTCCAACGGCGTGCGCGTATCCGTCATCGACACCGGGTCGGGAATCCCGGCCGACCGGCAGCAATTGGTCTTCGTCGAGTTCGCCGACCTCCACCCCGGCGCACCGGCTTCCAATGGCACCGGACTCGGGCTGGCGCTGTCGAAGCAATTCGTCGAGGCGATGGGAGGTTTCATCCGCTTCACCAGCTCGGAGGGCGCGGGGACGATCTTCGACGTGTGGCTGCGGGGAGAGAACAGTCCGCCCGCTGCCGCCGACCGGGTGTCGATTCCGGCTAACTGACGGCCGGTCAGGTCCCCGGCTCGATCAGCTCCAGGCATCGGATTCCCGACAGGTCGATCCAGTAGCGGCCGCGGCCGCGGACGATGCGCATGAGCACCTGGCCGCACGCAGGACAGCGCACCACGGTGCCCGGGGCGTTGACGTACACGTCCACGCGGCCGACGGCGTTGACCGCGCCGCATCCTCCGCACGTGCCCTCGGCGGTGGTCATCTCCATGTTGAAGATCTCCGCCAGCAGCCCGCCGATCGCGTTGCCGTCCAGCTTCATGTCGGCCTGTTCGACAGTCATCGCCGTCAACCTCCAGTCGCGCCGAAGCGCTCGGTCCTGATCCAGCCCGGGTCGTAGCCGTGCTCCACGAGCAGGCTCGCCGCGGCCTCCACGAATGACGTCGGGCCGCAGATGAACACGGCCGGCGGGGGCTGCGCCGGCCATGCGACGTCATCGATCATCTGGCGGTCGAGGCGGCGGGCGTATCCGCGCCAGCCGTCGGGGTGCGATCGCGTCAGCGTGTGCCTCACGTCCAGCGTCGGGTCGGCAGTGGCGAGGCGCTCGAGCTCCTCCCGATAGATCACGTCCTCGAACGTCTTCGAGGAGTACAGCAGCCGAACGGGCGTCCTGTCGCGCGCGGCCGCGCGGTGGCGGATCATCGCCATCAGCGGCACTACGCCGGATCCGCCGGCGATGAGCAGGAGCGGACTCTCACCCGGCGCACGCCACACGAAGAATCCGCCGATCGGACCTCGAAGCTCGATCTTGTCTCGCGCGCCCAGCTCTCCGACGAGATACGGCGAAACCTCGCCGTCGTCGAGCCGCTCGACAGTGATGGTGACGCGCCGGTCCTCGGGCGCGGAAGCGATCGAATAGCTCCGCTGCGCCTGGTATCCGTCCTCGGCGGTGAGGCGGACGTCGACGTGCTGGCCGGCGAGATGCCCTGGCCAGTCGGGCACGTCGATGGCAATGCTCGACACCTTCGGAGTCTCGGCGGTGATCTCGGCGACCTCGCCGATCTTCCAGCCTAGTCGCCCCAGTACCGTTCCTCGCGCCATGGATCCCCGTGGTTGTTGTAGCCGTTCGACTCCCAGAAACCCGGCTCGTCATCGTTCTTGAGCGTGAGCCCCCACACCCACTTGGCGCTCTTCCACAGATAAAGGTGTGGCACGAGCAGCCTGGCCGGGCCACCGTGTTCCGGATGCAGCGGCTGTCCGTCGTACTCGTAGGCGATCCAGGCCTTGTGGCCGGTGATCTCGTCGAGCGGCATGTTGGTGGTGTAGCCGCCCGCGCTCTTGGCCACCACGTACTCGGCCGCCGTGTCCACACCATCCATGAGCGTGTCGATGGAGACGCCTTTCCATTTCGTGTCGAGCTTCGACCACTTGGTCACGCAGTGGATGTCGACGGTGATCTCCTCGGCCGGCAGAGC
>VBFW01000065.1 GCA_005880525.1 Chloroflexota bacterium
CCTGGCACAGTGCAGGTCGAGCGGCTGATGGAGGTCGAGCGCTACTCGCACGTCATGCACATCTCGTCGACGGTGAGCGGCCAGCTCAAAGAAGGGGCGACTTCGCTGGATGCGCTGCGCGCGGCGTTTCCCGCCGGCACCGTTTCCGGCGCGCCGAAGATCCGCGCGATGGAGATCATCTCGGAGCTCGAGCCAGACCAGCGTGGGGTTTACGCCGGCTCGCTCGGCTACGTCGGCTTCGGCGGCAACCTCGACATGGCCATCACACTCCGCACGCTCGTCGTGGCCGGCGGCGAGGTGTTCGTGCAGGCGGGTGCGGGCGTGGTCGCGGACTCGAAGCCCGAGCGCGAGTTCGAGGAGACGCTGGAGAAGGCGGGGGCGATGTTCAAGGCCGTCGAGATGGCTGAGGAGATGCGATGAGCGAACCTCGCCTTGCCATCATCGACAACTACGACTCATTCACCTACAACCTGGTCCAGTACCTGGCCGAGCTCGGCCCCATGCCCGACGTTTTCCGCAACGACGAGGTGTCGCCCGGCGAGCTCGCCTCCTACAGCGGTGTCGTGATATCTCCTGGCCCCGGCGCCCCGGGCGAGGCGGGAATCTCCACGCAGGCGATTCGCGACCTCAGCGGCAAGGTGGCCATCCTCGGGGTGTGCCTCGGCCACCAGTGCATGGGGGAGGCGTTCGGGGGAAGGGTCGTTCGCAACGAGCCCGCCCACGGCAAGACTTCGTGGATCCGGCACGACAATTCGGGTGTGCTGGCCGGCGTGAGCGACCCGTTCGAGGCGACGCGCTATCACTCGCTGATCGTCGAGCGGTCGTCGATTCCCGAAGAGCTCGTGGTGACGGCCTGGACTGCCGATGGCACCGTCATGGGGCTGCGGCACGCGAAGCATCCGACTTACGGCGTGCAGTTCCATCCCGAGTCGGTGCTGACGAAGGAAGGCAAGAAGATCCTGGCTAACTTCATCCGCCGGTGCTCACGTGTCGACGGAGCAACCGGCTCGAGTCTCCCCTCCCCTGATCCCTCCCCGCCAGTGGGGACCCCACCCTTTGCCCCTACGCGCGCTCGTGTCGACGAGGCTTCTGGCTCTACCGTCCCCTCCCCTGATCCCTCCCCACCAGTGGGGAGGGTGCCTGGAGCGAGTAATTGATCGACGCCATTTCCAAGTTGGTGAAGTGCCAATCCCTGACAGAGGCAGAGGCGGGGGCTGCTTTCGAGACGATCATGCGTGGCGACGCAACGCCTGTTCAGATCGCGGGCTTTGTCATCGCATTGCGCATCAAGGGCGAGACTGTCGACGAGCTCACGGGGTTCGCGAAGACGGCTCGCCACATGTCGACGCCGATCGACGTCGACGGCGACCTCCTCGACACCTGCGGCACCGGCGGCGATGGGCTTGCCACGTTCAACATCTCCACGCTTGCGGCGATCGTGGCCGCTGGAAGCGGTGCCCGGGTCGCCAAGCACGGCAACCGCGCGGCGTCGTCGATGTGCGGATCCGCCGACGTGCTCGAGCAGCTGGGCGTGAAGATCGACCTGCAGCCGGAGGGCGTCGCTCGCTGCATCGAGGGCGCGGGAATCGGCTTCCTGTTCGCGCCCATCTTCCACCCGTCGTTTCGCTTCGCCGGTGTGCCGCGGCGCGAGCTCGGCGTGCGCACCGTGTTCAACGTGCTTGGTCCGCTGTGCAACCCGGCCGGCGCGCGCTACCAGGCGCTGGGGGTGGCGGACGGCGGCCTCGCGGGCAAGATGGCCGACGTTTTGCTTAGGCTCGGCGTCGAGCGCGCGCTGGTCTTCCACTCCGAGGACGGGATGGACGAGCTGTCGCTGTCGGCGCCATCGCACGTGATCGAGATCGACGGCGCGCGACGCGAGTACCAGCTCGATGTCTCCGAGCTCGGCCTGAAGAAGGCGGCCCTCGTGGACGTGCGCGGCGGCGGTCCCGAGGAGAACGCGCGCATCGCCCGTGAGGTTCTTTCCGGCGCGAAGGGACCGCGTCGCGACGTCGTGCTCCTCAACGCGTCAGCCGCTCTGCGTGCCGCCCCTGGTTGCCGAGTCCGCTCAACAGATGGAGGAGCGGCGTCAGGTCACGTCCCTCGCGGAGGTCGAGCGTCTCGCGTCTCGTTACGAGCCGCGCGACTTCGCCGGCGCTCTCCGCGGCGCGGGCCTTGCTGTGATCGCCGAGGTCAAGCAGCGCACGCCGAGCATGGGCGTGCTGACGACCGACTATCGTCCCGCGCGCCTCGCCGAGTCCTACGAGCGCGGCGGAGCGGCGGCAATCTCGGTGCTGACGCATCGCGCAGGGTTCGGAGGGTCGGTCGATCACCTGGACGCGGTGCGCGAAGCGACCTCGCTGCCGATCCTGCGCAAGGACTTCATCACCGACGCCTACCAGGTCGTGGAGGCGCGCGCCCATGGCGCTGACGCGGTGCTGCTGATCGTGGCCGCGCTGACGCCGCATTCGCTCGTCGCTCTCTTGAACCTCGCCAAGGACCACGGCCTCGCGGCCCTGGTCGAGGTGCACGACGAGGACGAGACGCGCGTGGCGGTCGACGCAGGGGCACAGGTCATCGGCGTCAACCATCGCGATCTCCGCACGTTCGCGGTCGACCTTGCGCTCACCGAACGCCTGCGCCCGTTGATCCCGCGCGAGCGCGTCGTGGTCGCGGAAAGCGGAATCAAGGGACGCGCAGAGGCGCGCCGCATGCGCGAAGCCGGCGCCGACGCGATCCTCGCCGGAGAGGTGCTGATGCGCGCGACCGATCCCGCCGCGGTCATCGGCGAGCTGCGGGGCGCTTGATGCTGGTCAAGATCTGCGGCATCTGCAGCGCAGCCGACGCGTTGGACGCCGTCGACGCCGGCGCGGACCTTCTCGGCTTTCATTTCTGCTCCTCGCCGCGGCGAATCGAACCCGAGCTCGCGAGGTCGATCGTCGGCGGGCTGGACCGCCGCCCGACGATCGTTGGCGTGTTCATCGACCAGCCGGCCGATGAGGTGCGCCAGATAGCCGAGCACGTTGGCCTCGACCTGCTGCAGCTGCACGGCTCAGAGGCGCCCGGCTTCGACGCGGGCCGGCCGCTGATGAAGGTGCTGAAGGTCAGGGGTGACGAGGTGCCCGACGTGGGCGCGTGGCCGGATCCGCTGATGCTCGACTCGTGGTCGCGCGACCAGCGCGGCGGCACGGGGCGCGCGTGGGCTTGGGAGCTGGCGCGCGATCTCATCAAGCGACGCAAGGTCTTCGTCGCCGGTGGACTCGAACCGGGTAACGTGGGCACGGTCGTGAGCAGGTACCAGCCTTACGGCGTCGACGTGTCGAGCGGGGTGGAGTCCGCGGTGCGAGTGAAGGATCCTGACAAGGTCCGCGCTTTCATTCACGCAGCTCGGGCTGCAGGTATGGAATCAGCCAACGTCCCCACCCGGCCCTTCGGGCCGACCTCCCCACATGGTGGGGAGGCGCCGACCTCCCCACTTGGTGGGGAGGGGCCGCCCTCGCATGAGTCATCCCGTTCGGGGGCGGTTCGGGCCTTTTGGCGGGCAGTACGTGCCCGAGACTCTCATGGGCGCGCTCGAGGAGCTGGAGGGCCTGTGGCACGAGGCGAAGGCCGACCCGCAGTTCCAGCTCGAGCTCGCCGGCCATCGGCACGCCTTTGTGGGCAGGCCGACTCCGCTCTACGCGGCGACGCGGCTCGGCGAGCACTTCGGCGGTGCGCACATCCACCTCAAGCGCGAGGACCTGTGCCATACCGGCGCGCACAAGCTCAACAACGCGCTGGGGCAGGCGCTGCTCGCGCTGCGTATGGGCAAGAAGCGCCTGATCGCCGAAACCGGTGCCGGCCAGCACGGCGTCGCCGTGGCGACGGTGGCCGCGCGGTTCGGGCTCGAGTGCACCGTCTACATGGGCACCGAGGACATGCATCGGCAATCGATGAACGTGCGCAGGATGAAGCTGCTGAACGCCGAGGTGTGCGAGGTCACAACCGGCACCAGGACATTGAAGGACGCGACCTCGGAGGCAATCCGCGACTGGGTCACCAACGTGGGCACGACCCACTACATCATCGGGTCGGTCGTCGGACCGCATCCCTACCCCGAGCTCGTGCGCGATCTGCAGCGCGTCATCGGTGACGAGGCGCGCGAGCAGTACCTGCAGGCGGACGGCAAGCTGCCCGACGCTGTGATCGCTTGCGTCGGGGGCGGGTCGAACGCGATAGGCATGTTCACCGCATTTCTCGAGGACCGCGATGTGACCCTCATCGGGGTGGAGGCCGGGGGCTCCGGCGTCAAGTCGGGCAAGCACGCAGCGTCGCTGGTGGGCGGGCGGCCCGGAGTGCTTCACGGCACCTACTCGTACCTGCTGCAGGACGGCGACGGCCAGATCCTGCCCACGCATTCGATATCCGCCGGGCTCGACTATCCCGGCGTCGGTCCAGAGCATGCGTTCCTGCGCGACACCGAGCGCGTCGAGTACGTCGCCGTGACAGACAAGGACGCGGTCGCCGCATTCAAGCTCTGCACGCGCCTCGAAGGCATCATGCCCGCGCTCGAGCCGTCTCACGCGCTTCACCATGCCGGCGTGCTGGCGCGGCAGTTCGGTCCGGGCGGGCGCATCCTCGTGTGCCTCAGCGGGCGCGGCGACAAGGACATGGACTCGGTTGAGAGCTACGAGTAGCCGCCTCGAGAAGGCGCTCAAGGCGGACGGCGACCTGAAGCTGGTCGTCTACATGATGGCCGGGCACCCGAACCGGAAGAAGTCGGTCGAGGTCGCCAAGCGCCTCGCGGCCTCCGGCGTGGCGGCGATCGAGATCGGCGTGCCGCACTCCGACCCGCTGGCCGACGGCCCGGTGATCCAGAAGGCGGGGCAGATCGCGCTCGACCACGGGATGACCGTCGACGCGTGTCTGGAGCTCGCGAGCGAGGTGTCCGGGGTCGGCGCTCCTGTGGTGCTGATGTCTTACGTGAACCCGATCCTCGCTCACGACCCTCGCCGGTTCGCGGCAGACGCCGCGCAGGCCGGCGTCGCGGGCGTGATCGTCCCGGACATGCCAATCGAAGAGGCCGAGCCGGTCGCGAGCTGGCTTCGGTCGGCTTCGCTCGACACGGTCTTCATGGTCGCGCCGACCACTGCGCCGAACCGCATCGGCGCCATCTGCGAGCGTTCGAGCGGCTTCGTCTACTGCGTCACGCTCACGGGCATCACCGGCGTGCGCAAGGATCTTCCGGCGGGGCTGAAGGATCTCGTGGGCAGCGTGCGCGAGCGCACCGAGCTGCCAGTGGCAGCAGGCTTTGGCATCTCGCGCCCCGAGCACATGAAGTCTTTGCGCGGCATTGCTGACGCTGCCGTGGTCGGCAGCGCCATCGTGGCCGAGATCGACGCCGGCAAGGACCCAATGCCAATGGTCAAGGAGCTTTTGAAGGCATGCCGGTGAGAGGCATCCGGGGCGCGACAACCGCCACGGCGAATACCGCCGATGCCATCACCGAGGCCACCGACGAGCTGCTGCGCGATCTGGTCAAGGCCAACGCCCTCGACGAGGCGGAGATCTGCTTTGCCTTCTTCACGACC
>VBFW01000066.1 GCA_005880525.1 Chloroflexota bacterium
AGATACCGCCGGAAAAGATGGGTTTCGGGGCTCACAGAGAGCATGGCGATGACGCAGGCCTTCAGGTCACGATCCGGTTCAGTGACGGACGTGACTCGCGCGGGGACGGGCCCGGACCGAATCGAGCGGTGATGGACTACTACAGAGAATGGAGCGAAGGGAAGGACCCGCCAGAGCCCGTTGGGCCGGTCATCGGTCAGCAGGGCGGGGGAGGAGGCGGTCATCGCTGGGACTTCGACTACTTCATCTGGCCCCTCCCGCCCGACGGCCCGGTCGCGATCACTTGCAGATGGCCCGGGCGAGGGCTGCAAACCGCCAGCAAGGAGCTCAACGGAACCGCCATCCGGGCGGCGGGGTTGAAGAGCAAGAGCGTGTGGGACTAGATCGGTAACCTAAGCCGTCGTGAAGGACTTCCTGCGCGACGGGAAGCTCATCACTCTGATGCTCGGCCACCTCACGGTCGACAGCTACGTCGGCATCATCCCCGTCCTTTATCCAGTGCTGATCGGGCGGTTCGACCTGAACTTCGCCACAGTCGGGTTGATCAGCCTCGCGTACAGCGGTACTGCCGCCATTTCGCAGCCGCTGTTCGGAGTCATCGCCGACCGGTACGGCACCCGCTTCACGGGCATCTCGCTCGCCTGGACCGCGATCACGTTCGCCCTGGTGGGATTCGTGCCCACGTTCCCGCTGCTCGTGGCTCTGGCATGTGCGTCAGGTCTCGGTTCCGGAGCCTTCCACCCGTTCGGGGCGCTCGATGTGCGCGCGCTGCTCCCCAAGCGAAGCCGCAGCGCCGGCATGTCGATCTACGTGACCGCGGGCACAGTCGGCGTCGCGATCGGCCCGCTCATCGGCATCGGCCTTTTCAGTTGGTTCGGTCTGCATGGCACCGGCTGGCTCGTGATTCCAGGCGTCGCCACCGGCGCGTACCTGCTGTGGAGGATGCGCAAGGTGACGGCCAGCGGTGCGACCGAACGCAGAGCCGCGCCGGCGTCAAGGCAGGTCGTGCCAATGCTCGCGATCGCAGCGGTGATCGGCGTCATGATGTCGCGCAGCTGGACCGTCCAGGTTTTCCAGACGTTCACCCCCACCTGGTACAAGGACCTCGGCTACGGGCCCGAGTTCTACGGGCCACTCGTGACCACGCTTGTTCTTTCGAGCGCGATAGGAACCGTGGGCTGCGGCGCGCTGGCGGATCGCTACGGCAGGCGCACCGTGATCATCGGCACGCTGATCCTCAGCATCCCGGCCGTCCTTCTGTACACGCTGTTCCCCGGCCCATGGGGATTCGTGACGGGCATCGCCATCGGCTTCCTGGCCGCGTCGACCGCGCCGCTCATGCTGCTGATGGCGCAGCAGCTCATGGCCTCTCGCGCGGGACTCGCTTCGGGGCTGGTCATGGGGCTCGGCTTCGTCACCGGCGCGCTCGGCGTTCCCATCAACGGCGCCATTGGGGACGCGATTGGCCTGCAGAAGTCGCTCATGACGCATGTCATCCTCGTCGTGGTCACGATCGGCATCGCGTGGCTGCTGCCCACCGAGAGCGAGATGGAAAAGTACTCCGCCGTGGCAGTCCCACCCACTGAAGCCCTCAAGCCGTCGGTGGTGACCTAGCCGATGGCGACGGCGGATCCGGCGCTGCCGGCGGCGGATCTGCTTCCGGTCGGCCCGAAAGCGAACATCGCTTACCGCATCGTGCGGCTCTTTGCCGTGCCGATCATGCGGCTCGCATTTCGTATCGAGGTCCACGGCGCCGAGAACATCCCCAAGAAGGGCGGCCCCAACTACATAGTCATCGCCAACCACCTGAACTGGCCCGACGAGTTCCTGCTCCTGCTGCTCTTCCCGATCGAGCCGCGGCTGCACTTCCTCGCCGACCCGACGCTGCTCGTAACGCGCAAGTTCCAGTGGTTCGTAGTGCGCCACAGCGGCGGCTACGTGCCGGTGGTGCGGAGCCGCCACGGAGACCGGCGGCTCTACGAGCACGTCGACCGCTGCCTGGAGATCGGCGGCGCCATCGCGATCTTTCCCGAAGGCCAGTACGGGCCGGCCGAAGGCGAGCTCGTTCCGTTCCACAAGGGCTTCGCCCACTTCGCGATCAAGGCAGGCGTGCCGGTCGTACCGGTCGGGCTTTCGGGCACCAAGGACGTGTGGTTCCGCAAGACCCTGAAGGTGTTCGTGGGGGAGCCGATCCCGGTTGCCGGCCAGGATCCCGTGAGACTCACCGAGTTGGCGTTCGGGCGCTTGAGGGAGCTCGTGCCGCCATATGTGGAGCCTCCGGGGCCCAAGCTCATGCGCCGCTACCTGACGCACCTCTTTTAAGCGGATAGAATCCGGAATCGATGGAGCTGAAACCCGTTGGCCTGTTCGCCGAGATGTCCGACGGCGACCTCAAGAAGCTCGGTAAGCAGATGCGTGAGGTTCGCCACCCGAAAGGCGCCAAACCAGTCCTGAGGGGCAAGGACGGCGTCGGATTCATGGTCATCCTCGAAGGCCAGGCGGAGGTGAGCACCGTCGACGGCCGGCACCGCCTCCTCGGACCCGGCGATCACTTCGGCGAGATGGCTCTTCTCGACCAGCAGGGCCGGAGCGCGGACATCACCGTCCGGAACGACATGCTCGCGGCGGCCATCCCCGAGTGGGAGTTCAAAGAGTTCCTCAGCAACCACCCGGAGGTCGCGTACCGCCTCCTGCAGACCCTCAGCCGGCGCCTGCGCGAGGCTGAAGAGGCCAGAGAGAACCGCTAGAGGCCCAGGAATGGCGGTCGCCAGGGTGGCCTGCCCGGTCCTAATCGGCCGGGAATCAGAGCTTTCGCTCCTCGAAGATTCGCTGCTGTCCGCCATCCGCGGCGAGGGCGGCGTGGTCGTGCTGGGCGGCGAAGCCGGCATGGGCAAGTCGCGCTTGGTGCGCGAGCTGGCTCATCGGGCTGAGCGGCTGGGCTGCGCCGTCATGTCGGGCACATGCAGCGAGGCCGAACTTTCGCTGCCGTACCTCCCGTTTCTCGAAGGGATCGGCAACTACCTGACGCGCCAGGACGTGCCCGCCATGCGCGAGCGGCTGGGACCTGCCGCCGCCGAGCTCGGCCAGCTCTTTCCGCAGATGGGCCACGCCGGCCCCGTCACAGCAGACCCGATGATGTCCAAGCTGAGGCTGTTCGAGGCGATCGTGCTGCTGCTGACCGACGCCGCCCGCAGCCGCGGCCTGCTGGCGGTGGTCGAGGACCTGCACTGGGCGGATCCCGCCACGCGCGAGCTCGTGGATTACGCGACACGCCGCCTGCGGTCCACCAAGGTGATGATGCT
>VBFW01000067.1 GCA_005880525.1 Chloroflexota bacterium
CCCGGCAGCAGGCGCGTCAGATCGAGGATCCGTATTCCGGTGAGTGGCATTTCAGCCAATTGTGGGAGACAAAATCCGGGCCGGGTGCGTTAATACAACATGCAGCCGCACGACCACACCATGCGTCATACCAAACAGCTGAGAGAGATTTCGATCAAGGTACCGGCGCCGTTCGCCGGCGTCTCCGACCTGGGATTCACCGCGCAGTACCGCGCGCAGGACTTCCAGCAGCCGATGCGGGATGTGCCCCTCGTCATCGAAGGCCCGCGCCCGCCGATGCGGAGGCTGGCGGAGCTGCTCCTGCTGTTGCGCGAGGCCGAGGGCGCGGCCTACTCGTGGACCGATCCGATCATGGTGAGCGACGAGGTCGTGCTGCTCGCCTTCCGGGACCGCAGCCTGGCCGGCACGGCGCCGGCTGCGATGTCTGGCTACGTGATGAACCTCGTCCGCCCCGCCGTCTTCCCCTTCCTCCACGACTGCGTTGCTGTCGCGCAGCTGCGGCTCTCGGAACAGATCGAGATGCGCGTCACCAGCGAGGACGAGCCGGTGATGACGCTGGCACTGCCGCTGAGCGAGATCGTGCAGCAGAACGGCCACAGGCTTCTGTGGCAACTCGACTCGTGACGCGGCCGGCGCTACTTAGAAGGCGAGGCGCTTGGGCTCGGCGTGTGCGCGGGGGTGGCCACGCGGGCGTTGGTCTCGCGCGCCGAACTGGCGGTGTTTGGACCGTTGACGCTCGCCGGGCCCGGGCCGACGCCGGCCAGGTACAGAGCCAGCGGCACGACGATCATGCCCACGACGACGGTCAGCACGAAGGTGACCGCGCCCCACTCCCGCCTGAAGAAAGCCCAGCTCACGAGGCGTGAAGTTTAGAGGCTCGACCGAACCGCCATCGTCGGCGCTGCGGCGCCCATGCGGCCGATCTGCAGGCTCCGCTCCTGCGCTGCTCGCTCACGCAGTTTTCCAATGCGCTCGCTCCGCTGCTCGGAGCTTCACCCGCATCTCAGCCACCTGGATCGCCGCATCGCTCGAGTCTGGCGTTCGGTCGAGCCTCTTAGCTAAGACCTAGTAGTCGTCGTCCGAGCCGCGGAGAGCTTCCTCTTCCTTCTTCTTGCGCTGGTTCAGAAGCCGGATGAAGTCCTGCGCACGCGCAAGGGCCTTCCACCTCTCAGGAAAAAAGTCCTGAACGAGGATCTGCCGGTCCGGCAGCTGGTAGACGGTGACGCACCACTTGTTGAGGGTGCGCGCAACCTCGACCTCGAAGTCCTTCTCCGTGGTCTCATACCGGACAACCTTGTCGTCGTCGAATCTTCTTCGTCCTGAAACAGCCATAGTGATTTACTCGGGCGGGAATGCGGCTCATTGAGCGTTCATCGATTATAGGCGCCAATCCTCCCCACCCTTGGGGGGAGGATTCCCCGGGTCACCGCGTGATCCCGGGCCGGTGGGGGCTACCGCTAATCGCGGTTCTGCAGAAGCTCCCGCAGCAGCGGTTCCAGCTCTCCCCGGAGCTCCTCCCGCTTCATCGCCAGCATGAGGTTTGCGCGCAGGTAACCAGGCACTGTGCCGGTGTCGTAGTAGTCGCCTTCGAACTCCAGCGCCACCACGTGGTGGCGGCCGATGGTGCGCTTGATCGCGTCCACGAGCTGGATTTCCTTGCCGGCCCCGGGCGTCCCCCGGCTGAGCTCGTCGAACACCGCCGGCGTGATCACATAACGGCCAAGCGCGGCGAGGTCCGACGGCGCGTCTTCTGCAGAAGGCTTCTCCACCACGTCGGTCACCTCGTGCAGGCCGTCGTGTGAGCCGTTGGTGGCGATGATTCCGTATCGGCTTACCTGCGACCTTGGCACGCGCCGCACCGCGAGCACCGTCGCGCCGGTCTTGGCGTGTGCGTCGATCAGCTGCTTCAGGACCGGGTTGTTCTCGCAAAGGATCACGTCGTCGGCGAGCAGGACCGCGCACGGCTCGCCCTCCACCAGGCGCCGCGCCGTCCACACCGCGTCGCCCAGGCCACGCGGCGCCTTCTGCTGGATGTAAGTGATGTCGACCTGTTCGCTCAGCCGGTCGACTTCGGCGAGGATCTGCAGCAGGTCACCCCTGTCGCGCTCTCGCAAGTAGTGCTCGAGGTCGACCGAGCGGTCGAAGTGGTCGACGATGGCGCGCTTGCCGCCGCCGGTCACCATGATCACCTGCTCGATCCCGCTCGCGATCGCCTCCTCGACGCCGTACTGGATCGTCGGCTTGTCGACGAGGGGCAGCATCTCCTTCGGCTGAGCCTTGGTCACCGGCAGGAATCGTGTGCCGAGACCGGCCGCCGGGAAGATCGCCTTGCGCACGGTCATGGTCGACAATCTATCTCGTGGAGACCGCGGACGGCGTCCGCCCGGGGCTCGAGGGCCGAATCGAGCGCGTGGTCGACGAGCGCCTCATCACCATGCACGTGGGGGGCAAAGGCGTGTTCGCGACGCCGGCGATGATCGGATTGATGGAAGGCGCGAGCCACAAGGCCGTCGAGGGGCAGCTGCCGGACGGCCACACCACGGTCGGCTACGAGGTTCATGTTCGCCACCTGGCGCCGGCGCCTCCCGGCAGCACCGTCGTCGTGACAGCCAGGCTCACCGAGGTGAAGGACAACAAGCTCTACTTCGACGAAAGCGCTCACGCGAAGGCGCGGGACCGCAAGGTGCGCGGCCCAAAGGTCGTATCCGTCAACCCGGGTCTGAAGAAGCTCGCCCTGCACCTGGCCGACAAACGAAAACGCAAGAAGAAGTAAGCCCGGCGGCTGTCGAGCAGGCGGCCCGCGACCTCGCGCCGCACCTCCAGCCGACGCCACTGCAGCACTCGCGCGCGTTCTCCGTCGAGGCCGGCTGCGAGGTGCACCTGAAGCTAGAGTCGGTCCAGCCCATTCGCGCCTTCAAGGTCCGCGGCGCGCTCAACAAGCTCATGCGCATGTCGCCCGAGCGCCGAGCCGCCGGCGTCATCACCGCCTCCGCGGGCAACCACGGCATGGGCGTGGCCTA
The DNA here is from genome assembly GCA_005880525.1 of Chloroflexota bacterium. Lineage (GTDB taxonomy): Bacteria > Chloroflexota > Dormibacteria > Dormibacterales > Dormibacteraceae > CF-118. The sequence goes on from VBFW01000067.1 coordinate 3,021, forward strand.
TGCGGCCGCGCAGTTCCAGGTCGCGGCAACCGTGTACGTGCCGCTGGCCGCCAACCAGCTGAAGGTCGATGCGATCAAGCGCCTCGGCGCGCGCGTCGTGGCCGCCGGCGACAGCTATCACGAAGCGTTCGTGGCCGCGACGGAAGAGCAGCAGCGGACCGGCGCCACTTTCGTTCATGCCTACAACGACCCCGACGTGGTCGCCGGGCAGGGCACCGTCGCGCTCGAGATGCTGGCGCAGCTGCAGGGCTTCGACACCGTTGTTGTGCCGGTCGGGGGCGGCGGGCTGATCGCCGGCGTCTCGATGTACCTGAAGGCCCGCCACCCGTCGGTGCGCGTGATCGGCGTCGAGCCCACCGGCGCGGACGCGATGCGGCGCTCGCTGGAGGCCGGGCGCATCGTCACCCTCGAGCGCGTCAACACCATCGCCGACGGCCTGGCGGCGTCGTCCCCCGGCACGCTGAGCTTCGACCTTGCGCGGCGCTACGTCGACCGCGTGGTCACCGTCGAGGACGGCGAGATGCTGCGCGCCATCCGCGCCCTCTTCGAGTGGGAGCACCTCCTGGCCGAACCGGCCGGCGCGGCGGGCCTGGCCGCCCTGCTGTTCCACCCGTCTGAGGTTGCCGCGGGCCGCCGGGTCGTGGTGGTCGTATCCGGCGCGAACGTCAGCGAGGAGGTCCTGGTCCAGGCCCTCAAATCGCGCCGCCCGGGTTAACCTGAAGCCGTTCCGGTTCGAGTTGGATTGGGGGGTTGCATCTGCATGAAGGCTTACGTCCTCATCAACGCGTCGCCAGGACGCGCGCTCGAAGTGGCCAAGAAGATGGAAGGCGTCAACGGCATCACGGCCGCCGACGCGATCACTGGTGAGTACGACGTAATCGCCGTATGCGAGGCCCCTGACGTGAACTCGATCGGATCGCTCATCGTCGACAAGATCCAGAAGATCGACGGCGTGTTCAAGACGGTGACCTGCCTGGCGGTGAAGTAGCTCGCGTTTTGTATACAAACGCGCGATAAATCGCCTCGACAGGCGCGGTTTGTATACAGCGGCGGGTCTGGCGGGCTAGTTCATCTCCGCGCGGCTGGACACGAACGCCTGCACCGCGCGCTCCAGGTCGTCGCGCGAGTGTGCCGCCGACACCTGCGCGCGGATCCGAGCCTTGCCCTGCGGCACGACGGGATACGAGAAACCGATCACATAGACGCCCCGCTCGAGCATCAGCTCCGCCAGCCGCCCGGCCTTCGCCGCGTCGCCGATCATCACCGGCACGATCGGATGCTCGCCGGGCAGGATGTCGAATCCCTCGTCCGCCATCCGCTTGCGGAAAAACGCGGTGTTCTCGCGCAGCTTCTCCCGCAGGTCAGCCGCCGAGCGCATGAGCTCCAGCACCTTCAACGACGCCGCGACGATCGGGGGCGCCACCGAGTTCGAGAAGAGGTAGGGCCGCGAGCGCTGGCGCAGCATCGCCACCATCTCGCGCC
>VBFW01000068.1 GCA_005880525.1 Chloroflexota bacterium
CAGGAACCCGAACAGCAGCCCCCACGCGAACTGGGGCGGCGAGCAAAGGCGCCGGCCGAGATGGAACAGCTCGTTCAGCACGTACAGCAGCGCGCCCGCGGCGATGGCCAGGAAGGCGACGTTCAGGTATTCCGAGCTGGCCAGGTAGCCGATCCACGTGCCGACGAACGTCGGGCCGCCGCCGATGAGTCCGGTGAGGGCGAGAAAGCCCCACGAGGCGGGCTTGGGGTCGGTGGTCATCGGCGCGGCTATCCCGAAGCCCTCAGTGATGTTGTGGAGCGCGAACCCAACCACCAGCACTCCCGCGAAGGCGATGGCGCCGACGTGCGCCGACTCGCCGATTGCCAGTCCCTCTGACAGGTTGTGCAGCCCGAGCCCGGTCGCGATGGCCATTGCGAGGCTCCGCGGCGCCGGCGCGTGCGCGCCGTGACGCAGGCGGCCGAAGATGGCGCGGTTGAAGTACACCAGGCCGATCAGGCCGGCGCCGATGCCGACGGCGAAGATGGCCGCCATGAGGACAAACGGACCCGCCCCGAGGCCCACTAAGGTGCCCTGGTTACCGGTCCACTGCCACAGTGCCGTCTCGATCGGGCCGCCCGCGTGGCTCAGGATGTCCCACAGCAGGAACACGAGGATGCCCGTGGCGAAGGCGTTGAGAACGCCCTGGACGGCGGTCGGCAGTCCGCGGATGCGCGCCACGGGCAGGCCCAGGAAGATGGTGGCGCCCGCGATGGCGCCGAGCAGGACGGCCATGGGCTGGCTCATGATTCCTCTGTACGGTTAGTACGTGCAAAAGACACGATTAGACAAGTCTAACGGGGCACCGCGCGAGCCTTCCGAGGTCATCTCCCGCTACCTCGAGGCGATCTATTACATGTGGTCGGAGGGCGAGCCGCTGCGCAGCGCGCGCCTGGCCGACTGGCTAAGCGTGAGCCGGCCGACGGTGACCATCGGCCTGCGCCGGATGGCGCGCGACGGGATGGTGCGGCTGACGCGGAGCAAGGAGATCGAGCTCACCGCCGCCGGCATGAAGGCGGCGGAGGCGATCGTGCGCCGGCACAGGATCATGGAGCGCTGGCTTACTGACGCGCTTGGCCTGGATTGGGTCACCGCCGACGAGGAGGCCGCGCGCCTGGAGCACGCGGTGTCGGAGGTGGTCGAGCGGCGTCTCTACCAAGCGCTTGGCCGGCCCCGAACCTGCCCGCATGGCAACCCGATCCCGGGCCTCGATCGCGGCCTGGTGCCGGGTCGAAAGCTGAAGGTGGTCGAGGTGGACGACGTCGGGCGCACGCTGCGGGTGCGCGCGGGTGACGCCGAGGTGACGCTCAGCCACGAGACCGCGGGCAAGCTCTGGGTGGTCCCGGTCTAGCCCCCACCCTAACCCTCCCCCTCGAGGGGGAGGGAACTACTGCGGCTGCGCGCAGAACGCGCAGCGCTTCGCCCCGACCGGGATCTCGCTCAGGCACTCGGTGCACTTCTTGGTCGTGGGGTCGGCCGGCGGCTCCTTGTGTGAGCGCGCCACCAGCGCGTTGATCGGCAGAACGACGAAGAAGTAGATGACCGCTGCGATCAGCGCGAACGCAAGCAGTGCATTGAGGAAGTCGCCGTACAGGAACTTGCTGTTGTTGACAGTGAAATAGAGGTTTGCGAAGTCGGGCTTGCCACCGAGCGCTGCGATGAGCGGGGTGACGAGATCCTTCACGAAAGCAGTGATCACCACACCGAACGCGATCCCGATCACCACGCCCACTGCCAGGTCGACGACATTGCCGCGCAGCAGAAACGCTTTGAAGCCTTTCAACCCGAGCCCCCCCGGCTAGTCGCCCGACACCGAAACCACAACCTTCCCAAACTGCTCCGCCGCGTCAAGCCGAGTCAATGCCGCCTGTACCTGATCTAACGGATGGACGCTATCGACTACCGGCCGCAGGCCGCGGTCGATGGCCTTGAGCACGGCCTCGAACTCACCCGCGTTGCCCATCGTCGATCCGAGCACCGAGGCGTGGCGGAAAAAGAGGCGGGGCATGCTCATCTCGGCCTTCACGCCTGACGTGGAGCCGCACGTGACGATGCGGCCGCCGAGCGCGAGCGAGCGCAGCGATTCCGCCATCGTCGCCGGGCCGACGTGCTCGAACACGACGTCCACGCCGTCGCCCGTCGCCTGCCTCACCGCCGCGCTGAAACCAGTCGAGTCGAACACCGCGTCCGCGCCGAGCTCCTGCGCGCGCTTGCGCTTGGCCTCGGAGCGGCTCGTCGCGAGGACGCGAGCGCCGATATGGCAGGCGATCTGGATGGCCGCGACGGCGACGCCCGCGCCCGCCCCGATCACGAGCACCGTCTCGTCCGGCTGCAGCTTCGCGCGCGTGGTGAGCATCCGCCAGGCGGTGAGAAAAGTCAGCGGGAATGCGGCCGCCTCCTGCCAGCTGAGCGCCTTAGGTTTCGGGAAGAGGCTGCGCGCGTCGACGTGAAAGAGCTCGCACGCAGTGCCATCGGTGTGCTCGCCGATGACGCCGAATCGCTCGCAGTACACGTTGTCGCCCGCGCGGCACCGCTCGCACTCCCAGCAGCACAGCGTGGGGAAGATGACTACCTCGTCCCCGGGCTTCCAGCGTGGATCTCCTGACGCCTTGACCACGCCCGCGCCGTCGGCGGCGATGACACGCGGCGGCGGCACGCGCTGCGCGCCATGGGCAAGCCAGAGGTCGAGGTGATTGAGTGAAGCGGCCCTGATGGAGACAGCCACGTGGCCGGGTTTTGGCTGCGTCGTAGGTCGCTCTCGGATCCTGACGCCCGCCGGCCCTATAGGCTCCTCGTACACGGCGGCCTTTCCCTGGCTCAAGACCTCGATCGGGGAAGGACGTAAAGAGCCCATTTGCGAAACTTAACTGGAAGCGCGGCCGTTGATCGGATGGCGGTCATAGACTGGCCTCTCGCGGTGCGGGTAATTCGAATCTCATTCGTCCTCGTTGCCCTTGGTCTACAGCTCGTCGCAGCGGCGCCCGCACACGCCGGCCAGGCCCTCGCTCCGGGTCAGAGCCAGGGCCACTACAGCCGCTGGTACTACCCCAGCCAGATGCCTTACGGGGCCCTCGAGACCGGCAATGCCAATCTGCACGAGGCGGCCTCCAGCGGAGCGTTCCTGACGTTGCCGTTCATGGGCGCCCACTACATCACCTCGCTGTTCGATCACTGCTATCCCGACTATCAGGCCAACGGGCGGTTGTGTCGGTGGGACGGCCGGGTGGTCTCGAAGACAGTCGGCGGGCCGGACCCGGGTTTCGACTGGGGCTACGCGCAGACGCCAGGCCAGCACGACTACCTCTACTACGACGGCCACGACGGCTACGACTTCGGGCTCTACTACGAGTCGGTGGCGGCGGCGGCTCCGGGCCGCGTCAAGCTGGCGGGCTGGGCGGTGCCGTCGTGCCACTCGTGCCTGAGCGGGCTGACGGTCGAGATCGTGCACGGCAACGGGCTTCTCACCTACTACGGCCATCTTTCGCGCATCGACGTTGCGGTGGGTCAGTCGGTGCAGCGTGGGCAGGTCATCGGGCTCTCCGGCATGACCGGCACCGCGACCGGTCCGCACCTGCATTTCGGCGTGTACTACGAAAATGGGCGCGGCCCTGTCGATCCGTTTGGTTGGGCAGGCGGCGGTCCGGATCCGTGGTCCACTGACCTCGGCGACCTGTGGCTCGGAGGCTCACCGCGATTCGCCAACGTGCCGCTGCCGCAGGTGGGCGTGGCCGTCGGTCGCGATCCCCTCGACCCTACCGTGATCTCGGTTTCGTGGCACAGCCCGGGTGCGGGCAACGTCTACGAGGTGCAGTTCGTGACACAGGATGGTGGGGTGGGCGAGCTTCTCAGGTCCAACATCGCGGGGACCGCCTGGTTTGCGGGCGAGCCGGGAAAGACTTACTGGTTCTGGGTGACCGTCAGGACGAATCTCGGCTGGTCCGACGCCAACTCGTCGCCTTCGATCACGCTTCCGGGGTTCGAGCCTAAACAAGCCCAGTAAGTCGCCGTCGATAGACTTATTCGTCTTGATTGCCGAAGCCTTGAAGGGCAAGACCATCCTGGTCACCGGCACGACCGGCTTTCTCGGCAAGTCGATCGTCGAGAAGACCCTCCGCGCGATCCCGGAGGTTGGCCGCATCAACCTCGCCATCCGCGCGAGCGCGCGGCGCCCGGCCGCGGAACGGCTCGAGCGCGAGGTGCTTTCGAGCCCGGCGTTCAAGCGCCTGAAAGATGAGCTGGGCGAAGAGGCCTTCGCGCGCCTAGCCGCCGAGAAGCTTTCCGTCCTGGAGATCGACCTCGGCACCGATGGCCTCGGCCTGACCGAGGCCGGCCGCGCCGAGCTGGCACGCTGCGACATCGTCATCCACTCGGCCGCGGCGGTGGAGTTCGACAATCCGGCCGACCTCTCGGCGCAGACCAACCTCCTGGGCGCGGCGCGCATGGTGAACACGGTGCGCGAGACCGGCAAGCGGCCGCACCTGGTGCACATCTCGACGGCGTACGTGGGCGGGCTGATTCGCGGACTCGTGCGCGAGGAGATGCCGCTCGACCCCGGCCTCAACTGGCGCCACGAGGCCGCTGTGCTGGCAGGGCTGCGCAATCCGGTCGAGGAAGAGTCGCGGCGGCCTGAGGTTCTTCGCAAGCTGCGGCGCGAGGCGCGATCGAAGGTTGGGCCAGCGGGCACGCCCGCGATGGCCCGCGCCACCGAGCGCCTGCGCGAGAAGTAGGTGAAGGATCGGCTCGTCGAGCGCGGACGCGTGCATGCGAACGCGATGGGCTTCAGCGACATCTACTCGTTCACGAAGGCGATGGCGGAGCACGCG
>VBFW01000069.1 GCA_005880525.1 Chloroflexota bacterium
CTCCGCGCCCGCGCAGGCCTGAGGTCTTCACCTCGTTGGTGATGGCCGCAGGCTCCATCTCGAGCAGCGCCTTGCGCAGCGCGGAGTAGCCGCCTTTCGACTCGTAGACGTCGATCTTGTGCAGGCCGGGCGTGCCGAAGTGCCGCGTCAGCACGTTGCCGTTGGCCTCGCCGTGCGAACCGCGAAGCTCAGCCATCGGCCTTCTTCTTGCGTGGTGCCCGAGGCTTGCGAGGTTTGGGAGCCAGTCCCTCCCCACCTTGTGGGGAGGTTAGGTGGGGATGTGGAGCCGGGTGGGCAGGTGGAGCCGGTCCCTCCCCACCTTGTGGGGAGGTCAGGTGGGGACGTGGATTCCGCCTTTCCTCGATCAAAGAATCAACCTTCTCGACCGTGAGGTCGTAGTGGTAGCGATGGTCGAGCCGCGCCATCGGCGCGTACTCGCAGGCGCCGAGGCACTCGACGCCCTCGTAGCTGAACAGCCCATCCTTCGAAACCTCGCCCGGCTCGCTAACGCCGATCGCCTTCCGCAGGTGATCGACGAGCTCGTTCGCGCCGCGCAGCGTGCACGACAGATTCGTGCACACGTAGAACCGGTGCTTGCCGATCGGCTGCATGTGGAACAGGGAATAGAAGGTCGCGACCCCTTCGACGTAGCCGGCGTCGAGGTTGAGAGCCGCCGCGACCTCGGTCATCGCATCGGGCGTGAGGTGGCCGAGCTCCTCCTGCGCGAGGTCCAGCGCGGGCATGACCGCCGAGCGCGGCTGCGGGAACCGCGCGGGCAGCTCGCGGATCTCGTCGATCACGTGCGGCGAAAGCGCGGTCACCGGTCGACGTCTCCGAGCACAGTGTCCGCGGTGCCGATGATGGCGACCAGGTCGGCGATCATGTGGTTGAGCGCCATCCGCTCCAGGGCCTGCAGGTTGACGAAAGACGCCGAACGGAACTTCACGCGGCGCGGCTTGTGCGTGCCGTCGCTGACGATGTAGCAGCCGTTCTCGCCGCGACCGGACTCGACGGCCACGTAGACGTCGCCGGGCGGGACCGAGTAGCCCTCGGTGAAGAGCTTGAAGTGGTGGATGACCGCTTCCATGGACGTCTCGAGCTCTTCGCGCGGCGGAGGCAGCATCTTGCGGTCGTCGACGTTGACGGGACCGTCCGGCAGGCGATCGAGTGCCTGCCCCAGGATCTTCACCGCCTCGCGCATCTCCTGGATGCGCACGAGGTATCGCGCGTAGCAGTCGCAACCGTCGTTGGTCGCGACCTCGAAGTCGTAGTTCTCGTAGCCGGAGTAGGGCATCACCTTGCGCAGGTCCCAGGCGATGCCTGACCCGCGGATCATCGGCCCGCTCGCGCCGACAACCTTCGCCACCTCCGGTGCAAGCCGGCCGATCCCGATCGTGCGCGAACGCCAGATCGGGTTCATCGTGAGCAGGTCCTCGTACTCGTCGATGTGGCGGGGCATCTCGCGCACGAACTTCGCGAGCATGTCGAAGAATCGCGGGGTGGCGTCGGCCATCACGCCGCCGGGCCGGATGTACGACGTGTGCATCCGGAAGCCGGAGATCTCCTCGTTCATGTCCATGATCGTGTCGCGCTCGCGAAAGCAGTACATGAGCACTGACATCGCGCCCAGCTCGATGCCGCTGGTGCCGAGCCACACTAGGTGCGAGGAGAGGCGAGTGAGCTCGCACATGATCACGCGCAGCGCCTGCGCACGGGGCGGCACCTCGACTCCCATGAGCCGCTCGACCGCCAGCGCGTATGCCAGGTTGTTGATCGGCGGCGACAGGTAGTCGTGGCGGTCGGTGCAGACGACGCCCTGCTGCCAGCGCAGCGCCTCCATCTGCTTCTCGATGCCGGTGTGCAGGTAGCCGATCACAGGCTTCACGCGCTTCACCTGCTCGCCGTCCAGGTCGACGATGAGCCGGAGCACGCCGTGCGTCGAGGGGTGGTGGGGGCCGAAGTTGACGGTGAGCAACTCGCCCCCGAAGGCGCCGCGCTCTCCGGTCTGCGTGATGGTCACGCCCTGGCCGCTGGCGTCCTCGATCGACACTGCCTCAGGCCTCCGGCGGCGGCGTCAGCCACGTCTCATGCTCTTCCGAGAACTCAACCGGCTCGCCGCCGACGGGGTAGTCGCGGCGCAGCGGATACCCGACCCAGTCGTCGGGCATGAGGATTCGCGTCAGCTCGGGATGCCCGCTGAAGACGACTCCGAACAGGTCGTACGTCTCGCGCTCGTCCCAGTTGGCGGGAGGGAACAGGTCGTGCACCGAGTCGATCTCCGGCGGCTCGCCGTCGACGAATGCGCGGACGCGCAGGTCGCGCAGCTTCTCCATGTCGCGCACCTCGTACAGCAGCTCGAATCGCGCGGGCCATTCCTTTGATGCGTCGGCGAGATGGTCGACGCACGTCAGAAAGACGAGCAGCCGGTAGCCGTCCTCCTTGAGCGCGGCCATCGCCTCGCGCAGGCGCGGCGCGGGCACGGTGATCCACTCGTCGCCAGCGCTGACGCCTTTATCGGTTATGAGCTCTTCGGCGATCACTATCGGGTGACGATCCCTTGGGCCTTGATGCGCTCCTGCAGGATCATCAGCGCGTTCAGGAGGTCCTCGGGTCGAGGTGGGCAGCCGGGGATGTAGACGTCAACCGGCACCACCTTGTCGACGCCCTGCAGCAGCGCGTAGTTGTTGAAGACGCCGCCCGTCGATGCGCACGCGCCCATCGAGATGACCCACTTCGGCTCGGGCATCTGGTCGTAGATGGTGCGCAGGATGGGCGCCATCTTCTGGGAGACGCGGCCCGAGACGATCATCAGGTCGGCCTGGCGCGGCGAGGCGCGCATCGCCTCCGAGCCGAAGCGCGCGATGTCGACGCCCGCGGTGGCGGTGGAGATCATCTCGATGGCGCAGCACGCGAGCCCGAACTGCGCGGGCCACACGGAGTTGCCGCGGCCCCAGCCGATCACCTTGCCCACCGTGGTGGTGAGGACGTTCTGCCCGAGGCTGTCGACCAGGTCCTCTAATCCCAATCGAAGCCTCCGTTGCGCCAGATGTACGCGAGCGCGACGAGCAGCACGCCCATGAACACGAACATCTCGATGAGGCCGAACCACTTGAGCTGCCTCATCAGCACCGCCCATGGATAGAAGAAGACGGCCTCGACGTCGAAGATGATGAAAAGCATCGCGGTGAGGTAGAAGCGGACCGACAGCCGGCGCATCGCCGGGGTCTCCGGGATGATGCCCGACTCGTAAGGAGCGAGCTTCTTCTTGGTCGGCTTGGACGGGCCGAGCACGAAGCTCAAAGAAGCGACTGTGCCGACCAAGCCGAGAACTATCAGGACGTAGATCAGCAGCGGGACGTAGCTCTCGAGCAAGTTTCCGAAGGCCTCAGGTGAAGGGGCTTTTGGGAACGGTGCTAATTCTAGTGGCGGCTATGTTTGCGCCGTTCGGGCTCCGGGCGTTCAGTCGAGGGCCGACCAGTTGGTGCCGTCCCAGCCCCACGTGCGAGTCGCGCCCGCGCCTCGCAGATAGCCGCCCGCAAGGATGGTGGTCGAGTCGGCCGCGTCGTATGCCATGCCCGCACCGTCCGTGAAGGAAGGTGACGTCGTCGGGTTCAGCTTGGCCCAGTCGCTGCCGCTCCACGTGAAAGTCTCGAATGCGCTGCCGCTCTGATTGGGAGCCGCCAGCACTATCTGCTTCCGATCCAGGTCGTAGGCCATCTGCTCGGTCAGCGGGGTCGCCTCCAGCCCTGGCCGTTCCAGGTCCAGGTCTCATCGGATCCGGTGCTGCCGCCGAAGAGAAGCACCACGTGGCGCACCGGGTCGAATGTTGCTGCCGCGCCGGTCCGGGGCGATGGGCTTTGCGCGGGCGCGAGGCGCGTCCAGGTGGTGCCGTCCCAAGCCCACGTGTCACCGACGTCCCCGCCGTCGGTGCGTCCCCCATAGAGCAGCACGGCGCGCATCTCCGGCTCATCAACCAGGACGGCGCCATCGCGCGCCGGCGGGCTGGCGGCGGGATGCAGCTGAGTCCACCGGCCGCCTTGACGCACCCACGTGTCGTTCACCAACGTGGTGTGGTTCAGCCTGCCGCCGAAGAGGATCACGTAGCCATGCGTGGAGTCGTACGCCAGGGCGGTGGACCGCTGCCAGAGATTCAAGGGGGCAGGCGAGGTCGCCTGCGCGGAAGGATTCACCGAGGGTGACGTGGTGGCGGCCGGCGTGCTTCCGCATGCCCCGACCACCACTGCAAGAGCCAGACACAACGTCCCTCTCACCGCTGGCTACGCGTCCTTCCGGTGGTGGTGGATCTCGACGCCGCCGTGCGCAATCGTCGCGTGAATGGGGCAGTAGCGATTGCAAGCGAGGTCGAGCGCCTGGTCGACCTGACGGTTGTCATGCTTGCCCTCCCAACCCAGCACGAAGGTCAGGTCGATCTTCGTGAAGCGACGCGGCCACTCCTTCTCCTGC
>VBFW01000241.1 GCA_005880525.1 Chloroflexota bacterium
TAAGTCATCTTCCGAACCTCGCCCGGCTCGCCTTCCCAGATGAGCGCCGTCTTGTCGTGGAACTCCTCGTCGCGATGCCTGTCGAGGCAGCTGTGCACGATGTTCATGCGCGCGCCGCGCCACCAGGTGGCCCACTGCTTGCCCTTCGACAGGTCGACCACGCGGTCGTAGTGGCGATAGAACGCGATGTCGATGTCCTTGATCGCCGCGTCCCAGAACCACTCGATGTCAGCATCGGCGCGATGCAGCAGCTCGGCGAACGTCGCGATGTCGTGGCGGTCCATGAACCGCTTGAGCCGGCTTTTCGCGACGACCTCGTCGCTCGGCTCCCAGATCACATCGCCGATCACGACCGGCTGCATCGCTTCGGATTCTAGGTGCCCTCTACACTCGGCCTGGATGGAACCGCTGCCACCCGGCTTCGCCAAGCAGCTCCTTCAGGTCATCGAACCCGGTGACGAAGGCGCCGCGGCCGAGGTGATTGGCGCCGCCATCCACCTTGACGACGCGAGCCTTGGCAAATTCCTGGAGCTCCTGGCGGATCGCGTGCGCTCCTCAGGAAAGCCCATCACCGAACCCGAGCTGCGCGGTCTCCTGAAGAAGTCGACGAAGCCCGAGCGCCCAGCCGGCTCCTGATCCTCCGGGCCTCCTCGCCCAGCTCCCAGTAGTTCGCCCAGGCGATCCGCGCCACCGCGAGCGCGGTGCGCGGCTGATGACGCGAGCGCGCCGCGCGCAACGCGTGCTGCTGCGCGTAGCACCAGCGATCCCAGGCGCGTTCCACCGTTGCGTCGACCAGGTCGAGCCACTCGTCGTCGGCGGAGCCGTTCGGCGGAGTGGGGAGCGTGAGCACCTTCCACAAGCTCCCGTCGTACACGCGCGTGACGATCGGCTGGCCCTCTGCGCGGCCGCGATGCCGGTTCGGCCGCGGATGCTTCGGGTTCGCGGCCATCAACCGCTGCTGCACCGCGAACACCAGGTCGTGCGCTGCGTGCAGCGTGGCCGGCGGCAGCGGCGGGTCATTGCGCCCCAGCCTCACCTGCAGCATGCGAATCGCCTCGCGCAGGGAGTGCGGCGTGTCTTCCTCGTCCATCAATCGCAGCGTCTCGACCTGCTCCAGCAGGTTGTCCGATTCCGCCATCAGGAACCTGCGCCGCGACTCCTGCGGGTCCTCCTCCTCGATGAATCTTGTTGCGACGGCCACAGCGCCACCTTAGACGACCTGTTGTGTGTGTCAAGTGCCTCTTTACAGGCTGCTCCCAAAGGGTTGCCTTAACAGGCTGCGTTGGCGCAGCGCGCCTGCCCGCCTACCGTTGCCGGCGGAGGTTCATGGATTGAAGAACTGGCTGGTCGCAGGTCTCGCGCTCGCGCTCGGAATCGCGGTGAGCGCCGCCTTGCTCATCTTCGGTAACCCCGCGCGAGACGAGATCGAGGTCTACGCGGTGGCCCACGACGTTTCCGCCGGGGCCGCCCTCACGCAGGACGCGCTGCGCCTCGTGGCGGTGACGCTGCCCGACGGGGCTTCATCACTCTTCCAGAAAGGTGCGAGTGACATGCGCGGCACACGCGCCGCCCACGACCTCATCGCGGGCCAGCTCCTGCAGCGAGCGGACGTGCTTGTGGTTTCCGCGTCAGTGGACGTGCGCCTCGTCTTCATTCCCGTGAAGGACGCGCCGCCCGCTACGGCAGGCTCGAAGATCGACCTCCTGGTCATCTCGGGCACGTCCGACCACCCCGCCGTCGTTCCGTTCGCACTCGGCGTTGACGTGCGCGGCGTTGTGCCCGGAGGCTTCATCGTCGCCGTGACATCGCGACAAGCGCCCGCCTTCGTCTACGCGGCGGAGGTCATGATGCTCGTCGCGGTCATCGCAACACCCGGCGCGCCTCCCGGGAATGAGGAGCCGGTCTGCGCGCCCGACCAGGCCCTCGCGGTGGCCTCCCAGCCGTGATCGCGCTTGACGCCGAATCCCGCGTGCGCGCGCGAGTCGAGGCGCGCCTGGCAGCGGAGCTTGCGCTCCGAGAGCGCACCCGGCTTCGCGTCGACGACCAGCGCTGGGTCTACGAGCTCGTCGGCCGCGAGGTCGGCGATGAGCGACATGCGGCCGACACTAGCGACGACTGGGAGCTCATCTGGCGCCGCGTTTTCGCCGCCGTCACTCCTCTTGGCCCGCTGGCCGAGCACCTAGCCGATCCGGACGTCGAAGAGGTTCGCATCAACGGCACGCGGTCGTGCTTCGTGTTCCGCCAGGGATGCCGCGAGTCGGTGCCGCCGCCTTTCGACAACGAAGACGCGCTCACCGACCTCGTGCACTGGTACACCGACGGCGCAGGCGGCGCACGCCTCGACCGGGCCAGCCCGATGGTCACACTGACTCTGCCTGAAGGCAGCCGTCTCCACGCCGCGCTCTCGCCCCCGGCCCGGCCGATGAGCGTGACCATCCGCAGGCACCCGGCGGACCGTTTTCCCACCCTCGAGTCGCTCGAGCGGTCGGGATTCCTGCCTAACGCGGTCATCCCGTTCCTCGAGGCAGCGGTCGAGGCTCGGCTCAACATCCTGGTCGCCGGCGGCGCCGGCGCGGGCAAGACCACAGATGCTCGTCCACGACGCGCTGCGCATGTCGCCCGACCGGATCGTAATCGGCGAGGTGCGCGGCGGCGAGGCGCTCGACCTCCTCGATGCAATGGGCACCGGGCATCCGGGCTCCATCTGCACCATCCACGCCGACAGCCCGCGCGATACGCTGCCGCGGCTGGTGCGTCTGGCGCTGCGCAACCCGCAGGCGCCGAAAGGCGAGACCGTGCTCGGCGAGATCGTGCACACCGTCGACCTCGTCCTTTACGCGGGCTTCTCGCGATCGCGCGGCGCCGCTCGCGCACGCCGGCTGCTGTCGGTCGGCACCGTCGCGGGGATCGACGACGGCCGCCCGGCCGTGCAGGAGCTGGTGGCCTTCAGCGAGGACTGCGGCTGGCACCGCGTCGGCTCCCTGGCCGCACTGCCCGAGCGGGTGCGCACCAAGCTCGCACGCGTCACCGACCCGGACCGCTTGCTGGACGGCTTCGATGCTTGACACGGCTGTCGCTCTCGCTGCCGGGGCGGCGGTGGCCGTCGCGGTGCTCGCCGCACTCGCGCCGCGGGTGCCGGTCGACGAGGTGCCCGGCGGCCCCTGGCTGCGCCGGCGCTGGTCGAGATGGTGGGCAAGCGAGGCTGCGCTCGCGCAGCTCGCGGTCGCGATCGGGGGCGCGGTCGTCGCGGCATCGGCGACAGGTCTCATTGCTCTCGCCCTGCCCGGCGCCATCGGCTCGGTCGCCGTCGTGCGACTGATCGTCGGTCGCCGCGCGCACGCGGCGCGCATCCGCCGCCAGGACGCCGTCCTCGAATCGGTGCGCATGCTGCGCCAGCTCCTCGAGACCGGAGCCGCGGGCGTGCAGCAGGCCATCGCCGTCCTCGCGGAGCGCGGACCCGAACCGCTGCGCCAGGAGTTTCGCCTCATCGCCGCCACTTCCCTGGGCCGCCGCCAGGCATGGAACACAGCTCGGGATCGCGTCGCGGAGCCGCTGTTCGACATGCTCGCCGCAGCCGTCCTCGTCCAACGACCCGGTGGCGGCGAGCTCGCTCCTCTGTTTGCCGACCTGGAGGCGACCGTCGCCGGCGCGCAGGAGGTCGAGCGGGAGGCGGACGCACTGCAGGTGCAGGCCCGTTCGGCGGCGGCGATCATCGTTTCGCTGCCGGTCGCGTTCCTGCTCGTGCTCTCCGCGCTGCGCTCGCCGTACCTCGACGCATTCCACCAGCCGTCGGGCGAAGCCTTCCTGCTGCTGATGCTCGCCGTGATGGGCGCGAGCTATGTATGGATGCGGCGCCTGCTCAGGCTCGACGGGCTCCAGCGAGTGAGGCTCGTCGATGCCTGACGCATATGTCGCACCTGCTGCAGTGCTCGCCGGGATTCTGTGCGGATCGGCCGTCATCGCGGCGGCGCGCAACCCCCAGCCGCTCACCTGGCGCTGGCCGGTGCCTCCCAGTCTCGATGCGACCATTCGCAGGGCGGGCTGGTCCGAGACACCTGAGCGCGTGGTCGTGCTCACCGTTGTCAGGAGCGCCGTCCTCGCGGCAATCGGATTGAGCTCGGGCCTGCTGTTCGGGCCGAGCGCGGCGGCGGCCCTGGCCATCGGCGGTGCGCTCTCGGGTGTCGCATGGTCGGCCTACTCGCTCAGCGCGGCTGTCACCGGGCGCCGTTCGCGGCTTGCGCGCGAGCTCGCGCCGCTGCTCGAGCTCTTCATCCTCGAGCTGGGCGGCGGCGGCAGCGCGCTCTCGGCGCTCGGATCTGTGACCCTGCAGGTCGACGGCGAGCTGGCCTACGAGCTCCGCCGTCTCCTCATCGCGTCGAATGTCCTGGGCTCGCAGCCGTTCGAGTCGCGGCTCAATGACCTCGCCGCCGAGCTGCAGATCTCCGCCATCGCAAGCCTGGCCACGATCATCGCCGCCAGCCGCGAGTACGGCAGCAGCGTCGCGCCCGGCGTCCGCGCCCTCGCCTCCGACCTTCGGCAGTCGCAGCGACGCGAGCTCATCGCCCACAGCCGCCGCGCTCTCAACTACGTCCTGTTTCCTGCTGCGATCGGAGTGCTGCTGCCGTTCCTCTGCATCCTGCTGTTCCCGGCCGTCACGACCCTCCAGGCGAATCTCCGATGAAAAAACGGCAGCGGGCCGCCGCCCTGGTCGAGTTCGCGCTCGCGTGGCCGATCGCGCTGCTCATCGTGCTGTCCACGGTCGAGACAGCCGTCTGGGCCGCGGAGGCGTACGCCGCGCATGCGGCAACCGTCGCCGGCGCGAGAGCGGGGGCGATCGCGGGCGGCACGGCGCAGGTCGCTTCCGCGGTCACGCTGCGCACGTTGTCCGCGAGCCTTGTCGGCGTCGTGCCGCGGCCGTGGTGCCCGGGCGCAAGTCCGTTGCCGCCTCCGGTCTGGGTCTGCGCCACCGACCTTGGGCAGTCCATCGAGGTCGACATCGGGGGATCCGTCCCGGCCCTCGTCCCGCTCGTGCCTGGCTCCGGGCTCCCGCTGCGCGCCCATGTCGTCCTCGCGAAGGAGAAGTTCATCCGGTGAGAGGCCAGGCGCTGGTTGAGCTCGCGCTATGCGCTCCGGTCATCCTCGTGCTCGCGCTGGGCGCCGTGACGGCGGTGCAGGTGCTCGAGGCGGAGAGTGGTCTGCAGGCCGCCACGGGCGCGGCGCTCAGCGCAGCGGTTCGCGCGCCGGACGCAAACACCGCGCTCGCCGCGGCACGGTCGAGCTTCGCTTCGGTGATCGCCGGCTATCCGCTGCGCGCGCCTTCGCTGTCAATCGCAGTCGGCGCCTTCGCGCGTGGCTCGCTGCTGACCGCCGACGCGACCGCGACGGTCGACGCGGTCGGAGCACACATCGCGCTCCGCGTGCATGACGCCCAGCGAGTCGAACCATGGCGCTCGCGACCATGACCTCGCAGCGCGGTCAGGTCCTGCTCTTCGTAGCGCTGGTGCTGCCCATCGTGCTGCTGCCGGCGGCCGCGTTCGCGGTCGACGCCGCATCCGCAGCAGCGGTCCACGCGCGACTCGAGCAGGCCACATGGAGCGCCGCGGAGTCCGCCGTCCAGCAGATCGACGCGGACGCGCTGCGCGCGGGCGGAGGTTTGACACTCGATCAGCGATCCGTCGAGTCTGTTGCTCGCGATGCTCTTGCCGCGGAGGACCCCAACGCGACCATCGAGCGTCTGGCGGTCGACGGTCTCTATGTGACTGTCGAGGCTGCGGAGCGTCTGCAGCTGCCGCTCAGCTTCCTCGGCGCGCCGGCGGTGAAGCTCCGCGCGAAAGCGATGGCTCGGCTGACGCTCGGCTACGAGAGCCCGAGCAGCTTCTTGCCGTTCTCCGTCAGCACCTTGTGAAGAGCGGCCTCCGGGACCTCCATGGTCGCCAGCTCGTCGAGGCAGCGCTCCGGCTGGATGAACGGGTAGTCGCTACCGAACACGAACTGGTCCTGCAGCCGGCCCTTCATCTCGCGGATCACCTCGGACGGGATGTATTTCGGAGCCCAACCCGAGATGTCGATGTAGATGTTGGTCTTGTGCAGGGCCATAGCGAGCAGCTCCAGGTGCCACGGGTAGCCGAAGTGCGCGGCGATCACGTTCAGGCTCGGGA
>VBFW01000242.1 GCA_005880525.1 Chloroflexota bacterium
TGGACTGACCCGCTGGCGGAGGCCATCGCCGTCGAGATTACGAGTGATCTTGCCCTCCTCGATGACCGAGATCGAGCCCGTCTCCTCGGACACCACCATGATCAGCGCATCGGATGCCAGTGAGAGGCCAAGCGCGGCGCGGTGGCGGGTGCCGAGCCGCTCGCGGACGATGCCCTCCTCCGGAAGCGGCAGCAGGCAGCCCGCTGCGATGATCTTGCTGCCGCGTACGATCACCGCCCCATCGTGCAGCGGCGAGTTCGGGTAGAAGATCGACTGCAGCACCTCGGCCGAGATCTCGCCGTTGATGCGGACACCGGTCGCCGCGTAATCCTCGAGCCCCACCGATCTTTCAAACGCGATCAAGGCGCCCTGGCGTTTCGAGCTCAAGCGTTCGGCGGCGCGGATCGCTTCCGAGATGGCCAGGTTGTACTGGCCCGGGTTGTAACCGGAAAGCGGGCGGCCCAGCTGCCCGATACGGCTGAGGCGACCGACCTGATCGAGGGCGCGCCGCAGCTCCGGCTGGAACATGACGATGACGGCGACGACGATGAAGAAGGTCGCGTTGCGGAACAGCCACCCCAAAAGCACGAAGTTGAACTGGTTTGCAACCACGCCGACCACCGCAAGGAGGACCAGACCGACCAGCACCTGCGTCCCCTGCGTGCCGCGCAGCAGCCGGAGCACCTGGTACAGGACGAGCGCCACCACCACAACATCGATCACCTCGGCCCACCCGAGGTGGTGGATGACCTCGACTAACTGGCTGTAAAACTGCTGGATCGCCTGGCTCATGTGCCGGACCCGAACAGCTCGGCCATCAGAGCCATCTGTGCGTAAAGGCGATTGCCCGCCTGCTCGAAGACGACCGACTGCTTGCCGTCGATGACAGCGTCGGTGACCTCTTCGCCGCGATGCGCGGGCAGGCAGTGCATGAAGACGGCGCCAGGCACTTTGGACATCAACGCCTCGTTGACCTGGTACTCGGCGAACGCCCGCCTTCGCGACTCGCGCTCGGTCTCCTGGCCCATCGAGGTCCACACGTCGGTGTAGACCGCGGTCGCGCCCTCGACCTTGGCCAGGTCGTTGGTGATTCTGAGTCGATCGCCATCCAGCGAGAGCTCGCGCGCTCTGGTGATCACGGCTTCATCGGGCTCGTAGCCGCTGGGCGTGATCACGGTCAGAGGAAAGCCGAGGCGCGTGGATGCCTCCATGAGCGAGGTCGCGATGTTGTTCCCGTCACCGACATATGCAACGTGCTGGCGCGCCAAAGGGCCACGCACTTCCTCCAGTGTCATCAGGTCGGCGAGGATCTGGCAGGGATGCGAGCGATCGGTAAGAGCGTTGATGACCGGTTTTTCCGCGGCGGCGGCAAGCTCGACGAGATCCGCGTGGCTGCGCAAACGCGCCACTATACCGTCGACGTACCGGTCCAGAACCCTGGCCGCGTCGCCTACGGTTTCGCGATTGCCGAGCTGGACGTCCTGCTCCCCCAGCGTCGTCCTCGAACCCCCGAGCCTGGCGATCGCGACCTCGAAAGAGACGCGCGTGCGATGCGAGGGTCGCTGGAAGAGCATCGCGATGTGACGACCCGCCAGCGGCCGGTGGGTCCATCGCCCGGCCTTGATGTCATGAGCGAGGTCCAGCAGCGCTCGAAGCTCAGAGGCTTCGAGGTCGCCTACGTCGAGAAAATCACGGCCGAAAAGACCGTCCACTGGTGAGAATCATGATCCCCCGACCGAGGGGTGATCCGAACCCTGTTAGAGGCCTGGGTCTGACATCTCGCCGGCCACGACAGGGGCTGCCGCCAGGTCCCTCGCGGAGTCGAACTCCGGCAGGCGACTGCGCAGCTCGCGGTCGTCGCGAAGCCGCAGGATGAGGTCCCTGCACGACCCGGCCTCGAGCCCGAAGTCGGCCGGCTTGAACCGGACCGGGGGCTCGTACCGGAGGTTGATCGTCAACCGGTCCGTGAGCTTGATGCTCGGCCACGAGGCCTCGTCCGCGAGCGTGATCGTGTCCATGCGATCCCATAGAGCCCGCATCTCATGGCGGTCGTGGACGACGAGCAGGCGGTCCCGGAACAGCCCCAATTTGCCCGAGGGCCATGCCCGCAGGCCGAGAGCGGCCCAAACGGTCACGGCAAGACCGGCCACCCCGCCGGCCGCTAGAGCGATGGCGGCCACCAGGCCGCCAGGGAGTTGCAACGCGACGAAGGCGAGGGCGGCGAAGGTCAGCGTGCAGCCGGCAGCACAGACTGCCACCGTCACGATCGGCCTGCGCGAGCGAACGTAGATCACCCCCGCCCCACCACGATCTAGTTTAGGACCGGCCCGGCTGGGTGGGCAGGCGGCGGCCGATGCATGATGTGCACAGCAGGAGGCATTACATGGACGTAACGGCTGAGCGGGCCGACATCGACAAGAAAGTCTCCGGAAAGACCGTCTGCACGATCTTCGCCGATGCCGTCCGGAACTGGCCAGACAGGACCGCGCTGCGCTGGAAACGGGACGGGGAATGGCAGCAGCTCACCTGGCGCGAATACGGGGACCACGTCGCCGCGGCCACCCTGGCGCTGCGCGATCTGGGCTTCGGCCCGGGCCAGTTCGGCCTGATCATGGCCCGCAACGTGCCGGAGCACGTGATCGCCGACCTCGCCATCGTCCATGCCGGCGGCGCGGCGATCAGCGTTTACAACACCCTCGCCCCCGAGCAGCTCGAGTACGTCGCGAATCACTCGGAGGCGACCGTCGCGTTCGTCGAGGACGAGGCATTTCTGAACAAGTTCCTCGCCATACGCGCCTCCGCCCCCCACCTTCGCCACATCGTGCTCGTCCGCGGCTCGGCACCCGAGGGCGTGATCAGGTGGGACGACCTGCTCGCCCGGGGCCGCGAGCTGCACGAGGCCGAACCACAGATGTTCGAGCGCTCGTGGCGGGCGGTCGGCCCGGAGGACACCGTGTCGCTCATCTACACGTCCGGCACGACCGGTCCTCCCAAAGGAGTTGTCTACTCGCACAACAACATCATCTGGACGCTCGAGTCGATCGATCGGACGATGAAGCTCGAGAAGGAGACTCTCATCAGCTATCTGCCACTCGCCCATGTCGCCGAGCGGTTCGGCTCGCAGTGGCGCGGGATCTACGACGGCTTCGAGGTATGGATGTGCCCGGACCCCAACCTTCTGCTGCCATACCTGCTCGAAGCGCGGCCGACGTTGTTCATCGGCGTGCCCCGCGTGTGGGAGAAGCTCATGTCCGGCATCCATGCAGGGCTCGCAGCCGAGCCTGACGAGGCGAAGCGGAAGATGGCGCAGGGCGCTGTCGCGGCTGCGGTCACGGCCTACAAGCTCCGCCGTGACGGACAGCCCGTGCCAGACGAGCTCGCTGCCGGCGTCGAGCGAGCGCAGCCGCTGTTCACGATGCTGCGCGCCAAGGTCGGCCTCGACCGGTGCAGAATCCCGGTCACCTCCACTGCGCCGTGCCGGCCCGAGGTGCACGAGTTCTGGGCCGCATTGGGAATGCCGTTGTTCGAGGTGTGGGGTATGAGCGAGCTCACCGGACCCGCCACCACTGTGCCGCTCGACGACCACAAAGCACCGTCGATCGGT
>VBFW01000243.1 GCA_005880525.1 Chloroflexota bacterium
CGAACTTGATGAAGGTGCATTTCAACTACAGCAACGGCAAGTTCGCCCTGGACAAGCCCACCGCGGTTGCCTCGCTCAACGGCGTGGATGGCGCCGTTTTCGCGCCGGACGGCGACCTGCTGGTGGGCGGGCAGGGCAACACGGTGCACAAGGTTCACATCGCCGACGGCAAGTCCAGGGATGTGCGCGCCAACGGCGGCGCCTACCACCTGTCCATGGATCCGAGTGGAAAGAAGGTAGGGGCCGCGGGCATTCCAGGGCCGCTGGTCGAGATTCCGTTGGACCCATTCGGTGATGGGATCCCGCACAAGCTGAGCGGCGACGACAAGGAGGTCACGTCGGTCGCCTTTGACGGATCAGGCCACGCCTACTACACCGCGGCCGGGCCGGGTGGCTACGGGAACGTCGGCCTGATCGACCTCAAGACCTTCACCACGCAGCGCAGGCTCGTGAACGTGCCGGGCGCCCACGGCATGGTGTTCGATCGCTTCACGGGGAATCTCCTGCTCTTCGGATCGACCCATGTCACGCAGGTCGACCCCGGCGTGATGAAGATCGTTTCCGACCTGACCGTGAAGGCACCCGTGACACTCGACCAAGGGACCGTCGATGGCAACGGCTATGTGTTCGTCGCCAGCAACCAGGGTCAGCTGGTATTCGTCGACTACTCGGGTAGCAAGAAGATCGGCGCGTCGGGCAACACCGTCTCGGTGCAGTTCGTCGAGTCGGCCCTCGACGATGTGGCCCCGCTCTCAGGCGCCGGCAGCGCACCGTGCAGCTAGCTCAGCACGCAGGCGCCGAGGTCGCCGGCAACACGAGGTTGATCGAGGCGTACTGAACGGCCGACGCGTAGTTGTCGAGGCGCATGTACGGCGCGTCGTTCTGCGTCACCTCGATGCGGACCTGGTGTCCAGCCTGGAAGACCCATCCGCTGCCGAGCAGCGCGTAGGAGACGGAGGCCGTCCCCGGTGAGCCTGTCCAGCGGTACACGCCGCGCGTCACCAGGGTGACGCCTCCATCCGGCGCGACGTCCCACAGCCGTGAGTTCAGCTCGGCGTCCGTCCCGACGATGGTGACCCCGAGCTTCAGCTCGGGCTCGCCGAGCATAGTGAACGTCGAGCACACGGGAAACGACCAGGAGGTCATCGCGCCGTTGGCGGGCAGCGCGCCGGGCAACGTGATGCACCCACCCTTGGTCCCGTTGCCGATGTAGAAAGCGAGCGGGTCCGTGGCGACGCCGGCGGCCGCGTCGGTGGGGGCCGACGCGGTCGCGTGGCCCGGATCGGTCGATCCGAAGCCGGCGCGCGCTGTGGCGGCCCCGCCCGCAGATCCGCTGCTGAACACAGGTCCGGCCGACGCGTCGCAGGTGACGACCTGCTCCTGGAACGCGGCGGCTGGGGCATGACCGACGCCGACCTTCATGTACAGGTCGATGAAGTCGGATGCCTGCCTGTTGATGACGCCCCATTCGGACACCTTGTTGTTGTTGGCAGGCGGGTGGCCGAGGTCGGACGCGTAGAAGAACGCGGGCCACGCGCTGTCTGCCGCCCTCACCTTCTCGACCATCGAGGCTCCCTGCGCCTGCGGGAAGAGAGCGTCCGTCCAGCCCTGGACATCCAGCACCGGCGTCTCGAGGCGCGACTGCACGTCCGCGCGGATGAGCGAGTCCTGGTAGTAAGCGGAGCGAAATTGGGCGATCTGCTTGATGATCGGCGGCGCGTAGGTGCTCTCGGCGGGCGTCTCGCCCGCGTCGATCTCCGTGTGCCATGTCGTCAGGTCGGCGGTCGGATCCTGGCCCGGCGCCGCGAAGCGGGCCGACTCCGCGCCGCTGGCGAAGAGGTAGTCGACGTAGGACTTCTTGTCGATCCCGAAAGGCGCCAGGCGGTCACCGTTCGGCCCCAGCACGCCATCTGACGCGCGGCCGTTGGGCAGCAGCGCGTCGACGAGGTCCGACCACGGATACTTCGGCACCGCCGCCGCGATCTGCATGGGAGCACCCGACGTCGATCTCCACCGCGAGAGCGTTCCATCGGGAGCCATGACGCGATTCGCAAGCACGGCCAGGAGCCATGACTGACCTCCGCCGTACGAGCCGCCCGTGACCGCTATGCGCGGCCTGGCGACGCCTGCGTCGACCAGCAGCCCCGAGACGTACTGCGTGTCACGGACCTCCCAGCGCATGTCGGCGAGGTGCGTCCATCCCGTCGCGCAAGCCGGCGAGGCGGCGTTGGGGCTGTCCGGCCCGCAGGATCCGTGGAATCCTCGCGCGCTGTAGTTAAGGACGGCGTAGCCCCGATGCGCGAAGGCCAGGTTGTTGTAATTGCACTTGTCGGCCGAGGCGGAGTCGCAGAGGACCGCGTTCTCCCAGTCGGTCTTGGAGTTGCCCCAGCCGTGCATCATCACGACCAGCGGGTAGCCGCCGCGCGGCGTGGTCCCCGCCGGGAGGGTCAGGTCCACGTCCAGAGGGACGCCGTCGAAGCTAGGCACGAACGCGCTGCAGAAGCGGTACGAGAATGCGTCGACCTGGTCGGTGCGCACCTGACATGACTCCAGCAGCGGCATGGCGGCGCTAACCGAGCCAGTCACGGAGAGCGGGACGAGCCCGCACAGGATGGCCCCCGCCAACGAAACGAAGCGACGCCTCATCTGCCTTGAATAGGTCTATCGCCCACACCCGGCCACTTACCCGAAAATCGGTCAGCGCCTCCGGATCCGCACCTCGACGCCTTCGTCGGAGCTCCGGACCTCGACGTCGCCGGCTCGCACGCGCAGGCCCGCGCCGTCGCGGGTGGCGACGACCGAGCCCTCGTAGACGAGCTCGGCGAACCGGTCTCGCTTCGGCCCCGACATGCGCACGACGACTCCGCCCGGGCTGCGCCACACGCCCTGGCCCGCGGGCTTGAATCCGTCGGTCACCAGTTCTCCGACCGACTCGGGCACGGGCGGCGGAGACGGCATCACGCGGAGCATCGGCCGGCTCGATTCCTGCTTCCCGGCCGCCGCCCCGGGCTTGCGCTCAGGCTTGCGCTGCCGCGCCTGCTCGAGCGAGAGCCGGAGGAGCTCCGAGCCCTCCTCCTGCTCGAAGAAGGCGGAAGAGATCCGGCTCTGGTCGCGCGAACGGCGGATGCAGTTTGCGCAGTCCGCAACCGAGTCGGACTCGGCGTACGTGCCGTCACCGAGCGCCTGTCCGCACAGGGTGGTGACGGGCCCCGAGCGTGGAATCCGGGGCGTCAGATGGATGCGACCGCCCGACTTCCTGCGCACGGACTCGAGCCGGATCATCCTCAACGGACTGAAAGACCAACTGCTCCACGAGCCTGGTCTTCTGCCCCAACGGTTCAAAGTTCACCGTTTGCAGCAGTACGTGGCCGGGCACGCCCTCGAACTCGAAGGTGGCGCAGATCCGCTCGGGCGCCACGACGTCGTGGTTGACACCGCGGAAGCCGAACTCCGACCCGTCATCGCCGCGCTGGACGACGCGCCACTCGCCGCCGGGCCTGGAGTCGAACTTCTCGATCTTGTTCTCGTACCGTCGCGGCCCCCACCACTGCGCGAAAAGCTTGGGGTCGGTGTAGGCCCGGAACACCAGCTCGCGCGGGGCGTCGAGCACCACCGTCGAGGTGAGCTCCTGCTTGCCAGGTTCGATCACGTACTCGGTCTTAGGCATCGTGACGGTCTCCTTCGCTTGCATCGGTTTTCTCCTTCTTGATCAGATCTTGCAGAACATCGTCCAGGCGCTGGAAGCTCTCGTCCCAGAAGCGCCGGTACTCTCCCACCCACTCGGAAGCCTCTTTGAGGCGCGCCGACTCCAACCGGCAGGGCCGCCACTGGGCGTTGCGGCTCTGCGTGATGAGGCCCGCGCGCTGCAGCACCTTCAGGTGTTTGGAGACGCCGGGGAGGCTCAGGTCAAACGGCTTGGCCAGCTCCGTGACCGAGGCCTCGCCCTGGGCAAGACGAGCCAGGATCGCCCGCCGGGTGGGATCGGCGAGGGCTGCGAACGTGACGCTCAGTTGATCTTCTGTCATAGCATTTCGCTATTTAGCTAATTAACTAATTGGAAGAATACGACGCCCAGCTGGCGCCTGTCAAGAGGAACCCCGCCGAGAATCAGGCCGGGCGGGCCGCCCAGGCGCGGGTGCGGTCGACGAGCTGCAGCACCACCCAGGCCATGAACAAAGCGTTCACGACGTGCAGGCCCGAGATGTAGCGCAGCGCCCCGCGGGCGTCGAGGTGATACGGGAACAGGAGTAGGGACTGAAGCACGGTCAGGCCGAACATGGCGGCCATCAGCCAGAGCAGGCGTCCGGGCACACGGCCCAGCCACCCGACAAGTACCAGGACCAGCGGGAGCAGGCCGACGACCACCGAATTCACGCTCGCGTGCCAGAACAGGAAGCCAGAGTCGGCAAACACCCCGAGCCCGGCGAGCAGAAACTGGACGACCACCGCGGCGGCGACCACGTAGGTTCCCCACACAAACAACCGGCCGGCGTTTTCCCTCATCGGCGGGAAGCCTAGCGCAGCGACGATTTCGAGGTGGACCCGGCGGGGAGCCACAGTCCGCGTCCTGACAGTGATGGTGCGCCTGGCAGGAATCGAACCTGCTGCCTTTCGGTCCGGAGCCGAACGCTCTGTCCGGTGAGCTACAGGCGCGTGGCCGGTTTCCCAGTCTACCTGCCGCGTTAAACTGCGCCGTCCGTGAACAGGGTGACCGCCGCGCTGGCAATCACGCTCGCGCTGGCGGCCTGCACCTCACCGCTCGCCAACGCACCGCCGCCCTCGCCGCTGCCAAGCCCGTCACCGCACAGCCCTGTGACATCGACGCTGCTGGAGCCGGCGGATCTTCCCGGACCTCTGTCGCAGTGCCCCGGATCGGGACCGATCGCGGGATACATCGCAGCGACGCGATCGGCCAACCCTGACCTCGCTCAGCGCCTGACCGGGCAGTGGAACGATCTGAGGAAACTCGGCGCCACGGAGGCCGCGATCAACCTTTTCGCCGCCGACCCGTCGGCCTGCACCGCGGAGCTGGCCGCCGTCAAGAACGTCCAGTCGGCTGCGAGCCTGGTCGTGGCATTCGCTGAGCAGGGCCAGGCGGACCGCGCATGGCAGGCCGGTATCCTGGGTTTCACGCCACCCGTCCCGGGCGAGCTGCCGCCCGGAGTTGTGCGGGGCACGGGCACTGGGCTGGGCCTCACTTCTTGGACATACGACCGGACGCCGGTTCGCCTCGCCTGCTGGCAGAAGAATGTTTTCGTCGCCCTGGTGGTATTCACAAATCTGGATGCGACCGCCTTCAAGGCCGGGACGGCGGCCGTCGATGCTCGACTAAACTGATGCGCCCGCGCCTGTAGCTCACCGGATAGAGCGCTTGCCTGCGGAGCAAGAGGCAGCAAGTTCGATTCTTGCCAGGCGCACCAACGTCTCCCATGGAGATTGCTGCGGCGGTCACGTCGGACTTCGACTGGACGAGTTAGGCTGAGCCGGTGCAGGACACACAGCAAAACACCCGGCGCGAAGCCATGTATCGAATGTGGACGGAGCGGGGTGGGCGCGTTCGACTGGAGCCGACCGAGCGGCGAATCCGGGTCGTCCTGAACGGAACGACAGTGGGCGACACAAGGCGTGCCCAGTTGCTGTACCTTCCGCCCCCGCACAATGCCTACGCCTTTCCTAGAGAGGACCTCCGCTGGGATCTGATCCATGAATCTGGGGGGACAGACTCAGTGCCTGGTCTAGGCAAGATCAAGCTCTGGTCGGTGGAGGCGGGAGGCAAAACTGCCGAGAATGCCGCCTGGACCGTCCCCCAACCCCCAGCCGACCTGGATGCCTTGGCCGGGCTGGCGATGTTTCGTTGGAACCTTATGGACGCGTGGTACGAAGAAGACGACGAGGTGTTCGTCCATCCACGCGATCCAGGTCATCGAGTCGACGTACTCAACTCTTCGCGGCACGTCAAGGTGCTGGTCGATGGCGACCTCGTGGCCGAGACGCGCAGGCCTCGACTGCTGTTCGAGACCAGCCTTCCGGTCCGCTACTACATCGCGAAGCTTGACGTGAGAATGGACCTCCTGGAGCCCACCGATACGGCTACTCGCTGTCCTTACAAGGGCGTGGCTTCCTACTGGTCGGTGCGCGCCGGCGGCACAGTCCATAAGGATCTCGCCTGGTCGTACAGGGCGCCGATTCCCGAGTGCCCAAAGATCGACAACCTGATTTGCTTCTACAACGAGCTTGTAGATCTGGAGGTTGACGGCGAGCCCCTCGAGCGGCCCCGGACCCCCTGGTCAGTGGAGCAAAAGCGTTAGCTAAGGCATCACCTCTTACGGGCGCCGGGTCCGAGGATACTGGTGGCGCATAAGTTGTCTGGCCAATCCAGCGTTGCGCGGCGGGGAGTCGGAGCGGCTCTGCACCGGCTCACGAACTTGCTATTCCAGCGGCCTGCGTGCGTCATTTGCGGGCGCGGACACGCGTCGGCCGGGTGGCTGGTTGACCCCACGGGCAGAATCGCGGGCCGCTGCCCGGGCTG
>VBFW01000244.1 GCA_005880525.1 Chloroflexota bacterium
GGCCGAACAGGGGCAGCAGGTCCAGCTGCTCCTGCGGGAGCACTGAGAAGTCGGATCGGATGTCGAGGTACGTGACACCGTTGGTCGGCAGCACATAGAAGTCGACGGCTGCGCCTCCGATCGGCGTCGACCTGGGCGCCAGCGGCTCGAACCTCATCGGGATGTCGGTGAGCTCGAGCGTCGGCAGCACCGACAGGTCCTGCCTGGCGTCCTGCGCGGCTTTCAGCCTGAGCGCGTCCTCGGCGATCTTGTTGCGGTCCGGCTCGGAAAGCGTGGCCTCGATGAGGGCCAGGCGCTCCAGCTCCTTCTTGTGCTTTCCATCCTCGAGGTCGGGGTCCGGCACGATCGTGAGCAGCGCGCGGTGCGAGTTGTCGAGCAGCTCGGTGCTGATCACGTTTTCGAACCACCGTCCGTCGCTTCTCTCCTGCTGCAGCCTCGCCAGGTCGGCGTCGAAGTTCATCGATGCGTACGGATCTCCGCCGTAGTTGTAGGCGGGGAGGCAGCTGAACATGACCTTCAGCGCGTATGGGAAGCCGGCGTTGGAGCGCTCGCGCTTCTCGAACTCGAGGCGATGGATGACCGCGTCAACCTGGTCCGAATCCACACCGTCTTTCGCAAGCTTCCTCAGCGTGTCGAGGACGACCTCCTGCACCTTGCCGGCGTCCTCGGTCCTGATGTCCTTCAGGCCCGCGCCGAAAACGCTTTCCTTGTAGTCGTCCTGCAGGCCGGTGCCGTCGGCCATCGCCGTCCCGAGCTTGGAGTCGATGAGCGCCTTGCGAAGAGGCGATCCCGAGTTGCTGAGAAGGACTTCGGTAAGCACTTTCATCGACAGCAGCCGAAACGAATCGGAGCTCGGGACGGTGACCCATGCCGTGAGGGCCTGCGAGCGTCGCGAGTTGTCCTCGCTCGCAACCGCGGGATAGGGCTCGGTCAGGCCCACCGGCTGAGTGAACCGTTTCACGAAAGGAATCGATGAGTCGACGATGATCCGCTCGAATCGAGAAAGCACGTTGCGCTCGATGGCTTCGAGCGTGGATTCGAGCGGGCGGTCGCCATACGTGTAGAAGAACGCGTTGCTCGGGTGGTAGTGCGACGCGTGGAAGTCGCGCAGCTTCTGCCAGGTCAGCTCCGGGATGTGCTCGGGATCGCCTCCCGACACGTGCTCGTATGTGAGTCCTGAGAAAAGCGCCTTGCCCATCGCGCGCTGCATCGCGGCTGCTGGCGAAGCGAGCGCGCCCTTCATCTCGTTGAAGACGACGCCCTTGTAGCGGAGGCCGCTCCGAGGGTCGTCAGGAGTCTCAAACTCGAACCGGATGCCCTCCTGCATGAACGCGTCCTGCTCGAGGCGCGGGAAGAAGGTCGCATCGAGGTAGACGTCGAGCAGGTTCGAGAAGTCCTTGGCGTTGCGCGTGCTGAACGGGTATGCGGTCCAGTCGGCGCTGGTGAACGCGTTCATGAAGGTCGCGAGCGAGCGTCGCGTCATGCTGAAGAACGGATCGTGCACAGGGAATCGTTGCGATCCGGCCAGGACGACGTGCTCGAGGATGTGCGCGACTCCTGTCGAGTCGCGCGGAGGCGTGGGAAAGAGGACCGTGAACCCGTTGTTGTCGTCGCCGCACTCGATGTGAATGTGACGCGCGCCGGTGCGCTCGTGCTCGAGCTCGATGAACGCGCCTTCGAGGCGCTCCAATGGCTCGCGCCGGAGAACTGTGTAGCCGCCGATCGTCCCCACGCCCCGCTTCGTCGCTTCGGACATCAATCGAGCAGTCTAGAGAGGTCACGTCGCCGGCTCGGGGCTACGATTGAACGAGGATGCTGTTCACCGAAGCTGAGCAGGAGTTCCTGCGCTCGCAGCGCCTCGCGCGGATCGCCACAGTCGGCCCGACCGGGTGGCCGCATGTCGTGCCGGTCATGTACAAGCTGACCGACGAGGGCGCATTCGAGTTCGACGCAGACGGGGTCAAGCTGCGCAACATCACCGCGGAGCCGCGCGCGGCGCTCGTCGTCGACGGATCGCCCAAGCGTGGAGTTTCGGTCCAGGGGCGCGCCGAGGTCATCGGGCACGAGCGCGCGCGTCTTACGCCGGAGCGGAAGTTCACCTGGGGTCTGTGAACCGGCGCGCACCGGCGTGCCTGCTCGCCCTTTTGATCCTGACTTCGGCCGCGTGCGGATCGAGCTCGATCTCTGTCGCGCGAACGCCGACGCCGCCTTCCGCGTCTGCATCTCCGCTGGGCAAGGTCTCGGACTGGCTCGAATATCACGGCACCGCCGCTCGCACCGGGCAGGGCCCGAGCTCGCCTGCATTTTCCAATCCTCGGCAAGCGTGGAGCGTGCCCGTGGATGCGGCTGTCTACGCCTCGCCATTGATCTTCAACGGTCGCGTGATCGTGGCCACCGAGAACAACACCTTGTACTCGATCAACCTGAACAGCGGCACTGTCTTCTGGAAGGTTCATCTGGGCACGCCGGTCAACGCGTCCACTCTTCCGTGCGGCAACATCGGCCCGATCACAGGCATCACCGGAACGCCTGTTCTCGATTCGAAGTCAGGGCGCATATACGTCGTCGCTTTTCTGGCCGGGCCGGTTCACAAGCTGTTCACGTTGGATGCAATCGACGGCTCGGTGCTGAGTCAGCAGGTCGTCGACCCGCCCGGCTCCAGCGCTGCCGTGGAGCAACAGCGAGGTGGGCTTTCGCTGGGCTCGGGTTACGTGTACGTGACCTTCGGTGGCCTCTTTGGTGATTGCGGTCCGTATCACGGCTACGTGATCGGAGTGCCTTTGGCCGGCGGCGCGAACGTCATGTACAAGACGCCGGCCGCGCGCGAGTCAGGAATCTGGAGCCCGATGGGCGCGACAGTGAGCGACTCGGGAACCGTGTACGTGACGATCGGCAACGGCTCCGAGACATCGTCGTTTGCCTACAGCAACTCGGTCCTCCAGTT
>VBFW01000136.1 GCA_005880525.1 Chloroflexota bacterium
GACCGGTTCTCGCCCATCCAGTACAGCGCGGGGTTGGCGAATCCGACCTCGCGTATGCCCTTGGCCTTCAGGTCCTGGTTGATCAGCGCGATCACGGCCGCCCACAACGGGGTCGACGCAGACGTGCCCCCTGCTTGCGTGTCATGGCCCCCGAGGACGATGTGATAACCGGTGATCGGATCCGCGTCGGCGGCTATGTCCGGCAGCTGTCTGTAGCCATGGCCGTTCGCGTTCTGGACCGACTGCTGGTAGTCGGGAAGCGAGTACACCTGGCTGCGGCCGCCGCCGGTGCCGCTTTCGTCGATGGGGCTGCCCCACGCGAACTCCTGGAAGTAGGTGCCCTGCTTCGACTCGAACACGGTGGTGCCGCCGACCGCGGTCACATTCGGCAGCGTGGACGGGAAGCTGGCGGCGGGGTATTCGGTCTGACCGCATTCGTAGGCGCCGTTGTCGCCGGTGGCGACGAAATGCGACATGCCTTGCGCCTGCGCCTGCACCTCCAAGCTCTGCAGCTGGTCACGCAGCGCCGGGCTCGTGTCCGTCTCGCAGATGCCGAGGCTCTCGGAGATGATCGAGCCGAGGTGATCCGTCACGAG
The DNA here is from genome assembly GCA_005880525.1 of Chloroflexota bacterium. Taxonomy (GTDB): domain Bacteria; phylum Chloroflexota; class Dormibacteria; order Dormibacterales; family Dormibacteraceae; genus CF-118. The sequence goes on from VBFW01000136.1 coordinate 597, forward strand.
CTGGCTGAACGCGCGGTTGTGGAACGCGAAGGTCGGTGCCGTCAGGTACACGACGAGCTTGGCGTTCGGCGCGATCTCGTGTGCGATCTCGAGGTCGAGCACGATCTCGCCGATCGGCGCTTCCGGCTTGCCCCATTTGGGGTCCTGCTTGACGGTCAGCACCTGGCTGAACGGCGGCAGCCCGAACTCGGCAGCGAACTTGGTGAGGTCGGTGAGGTTGCTCTGCGGCAGCTGCTCGATCTCCGGGAAGACGATCGTCTGCCCGGTGCCGTCGAGGTTCTTCTTGCGCAGGGCGGTGATGTTGTAGAAGTCCATGAGGTCAGTGGCCGTGAGGCCGCCGGGCTTCACGGCGTGCCCGCGCAGGCGGCGGTAGCTGTCCAGGCCCGCCACGTCGGACACCACCGCGGCCAGGGGGCCGCTGAGCCGGGGCGCGGCCAGCGCCGCATAGAAGGTGGAGCCGTCTGGCTGCCGGTAGCTATCGATCTCAACTCCCAGGAGCGCAGCGGCGCTCGGCGCCGGGCCGTCCACCGCGATGAGCTGGGACCCGGGCTCCCAGCTGGGCTCAAACCCGGACTCGCGTAGCTGAGCGATCGCCGCATTCACCTGCGCCAGGTCGGGACCGAACTCGGCGGCGTACTCGGCCGGCGACACCGTTCGCCCGGCCGCGAGCAGCGCATCGAGCCGCGCCTTCTGCCTGGTCTTAAGGGAGAAGTTCAGGTTGACCTGCGTCGTCGCGCCGGCCGGACCGAGGTCGCGGGCGACCCGAATGGCGTCAGCCAGGGAGGGCCGAGGCGCGCTGGGCTTGCCGTTCAGGACGGCGTGCTTGCCGGAGGACTGGGTGGTCGCCGGCTGGCTGCATGCGGGCGCGGCCAGCGCGAGAACGAGCAAGCCGGCAGCCAGACCTGACCTCACGGGAACGTAGCTTCCCAGACAGTGGTGTCGAATGTCACCTCGAAACCAAGATCGGAGTACAGGTCGGGGGCCCGGTGCTCGTTCTTGCCGTCCACGTAGAGCGAGGCGGTGGCGGCGCCGGCCGCCTTGAGCCGGGCCAGCGACTCCGTCACCAGCCACCTGGCCAGCCCGCGCCGGCGGTGGGCGGGCAGCGTCCCCACCGAGCCGACGAGGCCGACGGGCTGCGGGCGAAGGTCAACCTCGTACTTCTCGATCTCGCAGAGAGTGATGGCGGCCGGCTTGCCGGCGCTGTCGGCGGCCATCAGCTCGAGTTCGGGCCACCGACCCAGCCGGAGCTCCTCGACCGCTCGGTCCGTGTGACGCCAGTGATCCGCGAACGAGCCGTTGAATGTATCCACCCATGCGGCCGGTGGAACGCTTGCGGATTCGAGCAGGCGGTAGCCGTCGACCGGCACCACGGACGGCAGCGGACCGTCGAAGCTGCGGTCCATCCGCCACCACGGCCGCACAGGCGTCAGCCCGGTGTCGCCGAGCCACTCTGCGGTTCCGCGAACTCGCCAGACCTGGACGACCTGTGCCCCGGCCGCGCGCGACAGTCCCACTCCCCAAGCGATGAGAGTCCGCAGGAGCTCGTCGTCATCGTCGACCGCCACCGCCGCTTCGACCCGAGCGACGGTCGTGTCCTCCGTGTGGCGCCTCAGCACCAGCGCTACGCCGCGCATGCCTGTTGCGTCTTCCTCGACGCGCGAGCATGCCTCCCAGTCGAAGCCCGACAGGATGCGCTGCATGAATCGCCCGTGGGGCGCCGAGTCGCGCCGCCCCGCCAGCACCTCGCGCTCCCACAAGCGCACCACCGCGGGCAGGTCCTCGACGTGACCTGGCCTCATGTGGTGGCCCGGGCCACCACCTCGCGCACCTCGGGCACCGCCTCTCGGATCCGGGCCTCGAGGTCGGTCTCCACCTGGTGCGCATGCTCGAGCGAGACGTCGCCGGCCAGCGCTGCGACCACGTGCGCGTATATATGCCCGTCGCGGTCGCTCAGCTCGACGTCAACTCCCTTGCGAACCTCGGGGTGCGACTCCACCACCTCCTTGATACGAGCAGTGAGCTGGGCGCGTCGCTCGGTGACGTCATGGCCGGCGACAACCGTCGGCTCAAGCGGCTCGAGGTGGATGTCGATGCGAGACGCGTCGGGGAGCTCCTCGCGAAGCTTGCGTTCGAACTGCGCGCTGGCTTCAGCCGCGTTCGCAAGGCTCATGTCGCCGCGCAGCTTGGCGTGCATGCTCAAGTGCAGCGAGCCGTCGCTCTCGCGCTCGACGGTGACGTTGTGCAGGTCGCGGATGCCGCCGTCGCGCGCCGCGGTGGCGTGGATGCGCTCGACCAGGTCGCTCGATCGCGCCTGGCCCTCGACGAGCACGGTGAGCTCGAGCTTGGGAAGGACCTCGCGCGCGATCTTCTTGATCTCGTCGATCATCGCGCCTGCCGCCTCGACCGAGAGCATCCGGCGCGTAGCGATGCTTGCATCGCCCAGCAGGTTCGGGCCGCTGCGACGTACGCGCACGGAGCGCACCTCGCGCACGCCGTTGACGCGCAGGATCGCCTCGCGCAGCTTCGCTTCTGCTCCGGCGGGCGCCCGGTCGATGAGGATGTCGCCGGAGCGCCAGATCAGCATCACGGCGGCGCGCGCGATGATCACCGCCACCAGCAGCGCGGCGGCAGAGTCAGCCCACGAGAGGCCTGCGCGCACGCCGGCGAGCCCGGCCAGCACGCCGACGGTGGAGATCACGTCCGAAAGCCGGTTCGTCGCGTCGGCCTGCAGGGCTTCGCTGTCCGCGAGCCTGCCCACGCGCCGGAGCACGCCGGCGCGTCCTGCCTCGACCAGCAGCGTCGCGACCAGGAGCGCGAACGCGTACCACGCGGGGTCGACGACGGCGCCCTCGCCGGTCAGCCGCCTCAGCGCCTCGAACGCGATTCCCACGGCGGTGATCACCAGCAGCACGCCCTCGGCGAACGCGGCCAGATTCTCCGCGCGCCCATGCCCGTAGGGGTGCTCGGTGTCGGCAGGCTTGCGCGCAGTGCGCACCGCGACCAGTGCGAACCCGCTCGCGACCACGTCGACCAGCGAGTGGACGGAGTCGCTGACGATGCCGAGGCTGCCTGTCAGCAGGCCGACGACGAGCTTCGCGACGAAGATGACGACGCCGATCGCCACAGAGACGGCCGCAACCATCACCGGCCGGCGGCCGAGGGATTCCATGGCGCTAGTTGAGCATCGAAGCCGTGGTCAGCAGCTGCTGCTCGGAGCCGAGCGCGATGATCAGGTCGCCTTCCGCCAGGCGCAGATCCGCGCTCGGGTTGACGTGCAGAGTGCCGTCGCGGCGGCGCACCGCGAGCAGCTTCGCGCCCTGGGCGTCGAGCAGGCCGGAGTCGGCAAGCGTCTTGCCGATCGCCTTGGTCTCGGGCTGGATCAGCACCTCTTCGAGTCCGATGTCCGACTCGCCGTGGTGCAGCGTGTCGAGCACGTCGACCATCGCGGGATGCACGGCAAGCTCCGCCATCAGGTGTCCGGCCATTCGATAGGGGGAGATGACGCGGTCGGCGCCCGCGAGCTCGAGGCGCCTTATCGACTCCGGGTATCCGGCGCGGGCGATGATGTACAGCTTCGGGTTCAGCGCCCGAGCGGCGAGCACGACGTACACCGCGCGCTCGTCGCTGTCCACCGCCGAGATGAGGCCCCGCGCGCGATCTATCCCCGCGCGGTGCAGGATGTCCTCGCTCGCGGCGTCGCCTTCGATATAGAGCCGGTCCTCCTTTTGGAGGCGGCCGAGCGCTTCCTCGGTGCGGTCGATGATCACGTACTTCACCTTGTGGTCGTCGAACTCGACGACGACCTCGGTGCCGATACGTCCGTAGCCGCACACGATGAAGTGGTCGCGGAGCTCCTGAAGCGTGTGCTCCATCTGCCTCTGTCTCCTGAACATGCCGAATGCGTTTTCGGCGAGCGTCTCGGCGAAGACGCCGAAACCGAACAGCATCGTACCTACCCCGACCACTATCAGCACCGCGCTGAAGGCGCGGCCCGCGACCGACTGCGGATGGACCTCGCCGTAGCCGACCGTGCTGATGGTGATGATCGTCATGAAGAAGGCGTCGAACAGGTTCCAGCGCTCGATAAGCGTGTAGCCGGTGACGCCGAACGCGATCACGATCGCGAGCAGCACCGCTGGCAGGCGAAACCGCAGCAGCGGGTTCTGCACGCGGCCCCGCATCAGGGCCCGGCCTTGCTGCTGCGGCGGCGCTTCTCCATCTTCTCGACGGCGCGCCAGTGCGCGGGCGCGGCCCAGGTCCGGGCGAATTCAGCGATGGCCTTTTCCGCCAGCTCGGGGTTGCGCTGCGGCCGCACCGAGTCGACGGATCGCTTGATGCCGGCCACAGCCGCGGGAGGCGCGGCCGCGATGCCTTCCGCCAGCTCCTGTATGCGTGCGTCGAAGCGATCGCTGGGCACCACCTCCTCGACCAGGCCGGCGCGCATGGCTTCCTCCGCCGTGAGGGCCTTGCCGGTGAGCGTGATGTGCAGCGCGCGGGCGCGCCCGACCAGGGCTGCCAGGCGTTCGGGCGCGCCCCAAGCCGGGATGAGGCCGAGGTTCACCTGCGGAAAGCCGATTCGCGCATGGGCCGCTGCGATGCGGAAGTCGCACGCGAGCGCGAGCTCCGCCCCTCCGCCGAGTGCGTCGCCGTTGAGGGCGGCGACGACGGGCATGCGCAGGATGTTCAGGCGGTCGAGCGTGGTGCGCATCGTTCGCGCCATCTGCGCGGCCTGCTCGGCCGAGCGCATGTGCTCGAGCTCCTTCAGGTCGCCGCCTGCGCAGAACGCCTTGTCGCCTGCGCCGCGAATGACCAGCACGCGCGCCCGCTTCGATTCCGCCTCGTCGAGCGCCAGCCCGAGCGCCCGCATGGCGGCAAGGTTCAGCGCGTTGCGGGCCTGGGGCCGATCGATGGCGACCGTGGCCACGTCGCCCTGGATTCGGAGGGTTAGGCCCTCCACCGCCCGCGTCGCAGGGGCGGCCGGACTTGTTCCGGCCGCGACTTTGTTTCTCTTGCCAGCCAATCGTGGCCGGGCGTCATCTTTCAAGAAGGCTCTACCTTGAGGGAAAAAGAGCGCCAGCCCTTCTGACGCGGCTAATTCTGCGAATGGCGCTGAGGGCTGGGTCGCGGCGCAGCCGCGCGATGAGGGAAAACCGTAGGTTGTCCCTCATATTTCTATCCGCCGCCGGGTCCCTCGAGGCCGGGCTTGGTCATCTTGCCGAGGTCGAGCACCTTGGTCAGCGTCGATTCCGACACGCCGCGGCCACGCGCCAGCTGGCGGATCGAGCGCCCGGTGCGGATCGATTCCTTGGCGATCTTCGCCGCCTCGTCGTAGCCGATGACCGGGTTGAGCGCGGTGGCCAGCATCGGGCTGCGCTCGACCAGCTCAGGCCCGCGGTCGGTCGCCTGCAGGCCCGTGACGCATCGCTCGGAGAAGTTGCGCACCGACGCAGCGAGCAGCGTGATCGACTCGAGGGTCGCGACGCCTGCCACGGGCATCATCACGTTCAGCTCAAACAGGCTGCCGGATTGACCGCTCACAAGCACTGTGAGGTCGTTGCCGTAGACGCGAGCGATGACCATGAGCATCGACTCGATGATCACCGGGTTCACCTTGCCGGGCATGATGCTCGAGCCGGGCTGCGTCTCGGGCAGCCGCAGCTCGCCCAGGCCCGCGATGGGACCCGTGCCCATCAGCCGGATGTCGGAGCCGATCTTCCAGAGGCTGGTGGCAATGGTGCGGAGCGCGCCGTGCGCTGCAACGACGGCGTCCAGCGTGGCCTGCGCGTGAAAGTGATTCGGCGTCTCCTTGACCGGAAGCCCTGTTGCTTTCGCGAGGCGCGCGGCCGCGGAGCGCGCGTACTGAGGATGCGAGTTGAGGCCGGTGCCGACGGCAGTGCCGCCCAGGGGGATGCGCGACAGCTCGTCGATGGCGCCGCGCGCCCGGCGGATCGATTCCTCCATCTGCCCGGCGTAGCCCTTGAACTCCTGGCCCAGCCGGATCGGCGTCGCGTCCTGGAGGTGCGTGCGGCCGGTCTTGACGATGGGCCAGAACTCGCGGCTCTTGGCCTCGAGTGCTTTGCGCAGCTGGTCGAGCGCGGGGATGAGCTCCTCGTCGATGGCCATCGCGGCCGACAGCTGGATCGCGCTCGGGATCACGTCGTTCGACGACTGACCGAGGTTCACGTGATCGTTGGGGTGGATGACCCTCGAGCCGCGCTCGCGGCCGAGGATCTCGGTCGCGCGGTTGGCGATGACCTCGTTGGCGTTGGTGTTGGTCGATGTGCCTGAGCCGGTCTGATAGATGTCGATCGGGAACTGCGCATCGAGCTTTCCGTCGATCACCTCCTGCGCTGCGGCGGTGATCGCGCGCGCGCGCCGGCGGGCCAGCAGGCCGAGCTCGCGGTTGGTCTGCGCGGCGGCCTTCTTGATGATGCCGAGGGCGCGGATGAACCGCCGCGGGAACGGCTGGCCTGAGATTGGGAAGTTGAGCACCGCCCGCTGCGTCGACGCGCCGTAGTACGCGTCGGCGGGCACCTCCATCTCACCCATCGAGTCCTTCTCCATTCGGGTTCCTTTCCGGGCCGTCATGCGAACGAATTGTGTCAGAGGCACGGGTGGGGCAGGCCTCCCCCGTGGAACCCCCTCCGACGCTAAGGATGTCTTGTGGCGCAGCGGAAGGTGGCACGCCTGGTGACGGCCGGAGAATCTCCGGCCTGAGGCTCCACTGCGTTACTTTTCGCGGGTGCGTCTTGCCGCCGTTGACATCGGCAGCAACACGGTTCATGTGCTGGTGGCGGACGTGGTCCGCGACCGGCTGGAGGAGGTAGCGCACTACGTCGAGATGCCCGAGCTCGGGCCTCAGGTCGCCCGCACCGGCGCGATCGGCAGCCGCGGCAAGGCGGCCATCCGGGCCCTTCGCTTGGTCCTCGCCCGGGCCTCCGCTCATCACTACGACCACCTGATCGCCGGCGCCACGGAGGCCATCCGCGTGGCCAGGGACGGCGAGGAGTTCGCTCGCCAGGCGGGCGATGCCATCGGCACGCCAGTGCACGTGATCTCGGCGCACCGCGAGGCGGAGCTCAGCTTCCTGGGCGTTGCCAGCCGGCACGCCGCGCGGCGCGAGTGGGTGATGGTGGACCTGGGCGGCGCGTCAACCGAGGTGGCGATCGGTCGGGCGCGCGAGATGGTGAGGTGGGCGTCCCTGCCCGTAGGCTCGGGCGTGCTCGCCAGCACGTACCTCGCCGACCCGCCGAAGCCGGAAGAGCGCGCCCGTATGCGCCGGGCCGCCCTGCGCGAGCTGGCGCAAGCCCCCGACGGCGACGTGGAGCGACTCGTGGCCACCGGCGGGACCGCCTCCAACCTGCCCGCCGTCCTGGCCAAGCGCAACCCGCCGTCGGTGCTGACGTCGGACGACCTGCTCCAGTGCGAGAAGCGGCTGGACGGCGCGAGGGCCCTGGAGGTCTCGGAGAAGGTCGGGCTGCCGGTAAACCGCGTCAAGGCGATGCGGGCGGGCGTGGAGGTGCTGCTGCTCATGCTCGACTGGTACGGCCTGGCGGTCCTGCACATCAGCCACGAGGGCCTTCGCCACGGGATGCTCCTGGCCTATCTGGAGCGCGGAGGCGCCTGGAATAGATAGCGCGGGGAAGGACGCTTGTCCTCCCCCGCGAAACCCCCTCCTGCCAAGTGCCGCGTTGGTCGCTCGAGGTAGAGACGCCTGGTGACGGCCGGAGTGAATCCGGCCTCAAGCTCCACCCCGTCTTGAGATAGGAATTTCGTTGCGCTGGGTAGGATGAAATCAGTGGTTCCTGGATCCGGTCTGAGGCGCGCTCTGGCGCTCACGCTCGTAGTGCTTTTGGTCGAGCTGGCGGGCGGTTTGTACTCCCACTCGCTGGCCCTGCTTTCCGACGCCGGCCACGTGCTGACCGACGTTTTCGCGCTCGGCCTGGCCTGGTTCGCCTTCGAGCAGGCGCAGCGCCCGGCCGACCGTAGGCGCAGCTACGGCTACCACCGCGCGACCATCCTGGCGGCGCTGGTCAACTCGGCGGCGCTGATCGTGATCGTGATCGCGATCGCATACGAGGCTATGCGGCGGCTGGCAGCCCCGGTGCCCGTCTCAGGCGGCATCGTCATCGTCGCCGCGCTGATCGGCATCGCCGTCAACAGCTACGTGATGTTCGTCCTGAGCGGCCACGGCAAGAACCTCAACACGCGCGCCGCCTTCCTGCATGTCGCCGGCGACATCGGCGCGTCGATCGGCGTCGTCATCGCGGGAGCGATCATCGTGCTGACCGGCTGGCTCCCCATCGACCCGCTGCTCTCACTCGCCATCGCTGCGCTGATCGCTGTCGGCGCGTGGCGCATCGTGCGCGAAGCAGTGAACCTGTTGATGGAGGGCACGCCGGGCGACATCGACCTGGCCGAGGTGACGAGGATGATCGGCGCCACCGATCACGTGCGGAGCATGCACGACCTGCATGTCTGGGCCCTCGCGTCCGATCAGACCGCGCTCAGCGTGCATGTGGTGATGGATGAAGGTCCGCTGGCCGACGCGGAGCACGTTGTGCGCGACCTCGAGCAGCGCCTGTGTGCCAGGTTCGCCATCGGCCACACGACGATTCAGATCGAGAGCTGCCATCCGTGCGGCGACATCGACCACGGCGCCGGCGCGCACAACCACCCGCACGAGAAGCTCGTCCTGGGCGACTAGCTTTCCAGCGCGCCCTCGCGCTGCATGATCCGCCGAGCCAGCGCGATGGCCGCGGCGTACGTCGAGTCCAGTCCCCGGTAGCTCAGGCCGCGCGCGCCGAGGGTGCGGGCCTGCGTGTACGGCGTGTCAGACGCGTAGTGGACGATGCCCAGGTCGAAGTTGATGCGCGCCATGTTCACGCTCTCGTTGAGGGGGTAGCGGTCGGGCTGGCCGATCTCGTAGCACGCGTCGAGGTACGGTCCCGCCTCCATCTCGACCACCGTGTAGTGGCCCTGGTAGTAGAACTCGAGGTAGTCGCGGTTCTGGAGGAACGTGCCGCGCACGGCAACGGCGCGCTGCGTGTCCACGGCTGAGCCGTACACCAGGTTCGGCTGCACGTCGGCGGCGGTGATCGCGTTGTCGAGCCAGTATGTGTTGCCCGAGTGCTCGTTGTAGACGACGTTCGGGATCATCACATCGCCCACGTCCGAGTTGAGCGTCGCGGCCTTGCCCATCACATACACGCCGGCGACCCACGAGACGTGCTCGGCGACCTGGCGGAGGATGTGGTACGCGGCGAAACCGAGCGGATAGTCGACGTTCACGATGCAAGCGCCTGACGAGCGGAGTCGCTCGACGTCCACATTGCCCACGCGTGGATCGATGGCGCTCGCGTCGAGACTCGACAGCTTGAAGATCTGCGCCGCGCTGTCGACGCCGGTGCCCTTTGCGGATATGTGGCGGATTCCTCGAGCGGACTCCAGCTCGGCGCGCCGCTTGCGCAGCTGCTCGCGATCGGGGTGCAGGTCGAAGATCTGCCGCGCCGCGAAATAGAGCCAGTTCTGCCGCGACGCCCGGCTGTGCCCGACCTCGACCTTGTGCCGCTCGTCCTCCAGCTCGGGGTCGTTGTCGCGGACCCAGTCGAGGATCTCGCGCTCGAAATCGCGAGCGGTTCCGCTGAGGACGTTGACAAGACTGTGCGCGTTGGACGAGACGAAGTAGACGGGCGAGTCGAGCACGCCCAGCTCGGCCATCGCCCCGGCGATGGGCAGCCACCAGCGAGCGGCCATGCGCGCGTAGCCGAGGTGGCTGCCGCCGATCAGCCGCAGGCCGATGTGGCATTCGTCCTTCTGCACGAGCTCGAGAGTCGAGTCGAAGCTCTCGCCCCAGGCTTCGTGCAGGCGCTGCCAGTCGTCCTCGCTGGCGCCGGCGGCCTCGCGCGCCGACTCCTCGGCGAGGTCCACGCCCTGCAGCGCCTTGTGCAGCTTGTTCCACTCGATCTGATAGGCGACCAGCGAAGGCACGAGGTCGTCAATGTCGGACATGGACGCGATGAGCACCGCGAGCGTGCGTCCGTCCTGGTACCAGCGCCGGCGCCTGGCTGGAGCCTTCAGAGGCTGCCACTCCATGATGTCCGCGCCGAGGACTGCCTTGAAGCCCTGCGCGCTCTGGCCCATCACCACGTGCCGGCAGTGCTCGATGGCCCGCGGCAGCCGGCGCGCCGCGTAGAGGAGCGCACCCATGTCGCTCTGAGGCTGGCCCGCAAGCGGGTGCAGCACCGAGCCCATGCGGATGTGCGACTGCACCAGCGAGTCGACCTTGATCTCGCCCGAGCTCTGCAGCATCGTCGTGTACGTCCGGACGTAGAGCTCGACGGCGTGCTTGCCGCTTCCCCAGCCGGTGTTGGGGGGCGATTCCATCTCCCGACTATAGAGATCACGCCCAGACCCGTCATTTACAGAAGCTTTACCTCTGCGTGAGGATGCGACAGGGCCTTACGCGGTGTACTTGATCACGTGATCAGTACCATCGCCACGCCAAAAAACTTACGCATCGCGAGCCTTGCGGCGGGCGCCGCGGCCATCGCCGCCGCCGCCGTCTACATGACAGCCTCGGCCGCAGGCTACAGCTTCAACTTCGGCAGCCCGAAAGGATCGAACGTCCCTGCGGCCGCCGTTGCAGACCAGTCGAGCACTTCCTCATCCAGCGTTTGCAACGAGTTCGCCACGCATTTCTCGAGCGACCTCGGGGTGAGCCAGGACAAGGTCAACTCCGCGTTCGAGCAAGCGGTCGGCCAGACGCTCGCCGATGAGGTGAAGGCCGGCCACATCACCCAGGCGCAGGCGGATGCGATCAAGACGAAGATGGCGGGCAAGGCGCCCTGCACCCTGGCGGGGAACCTGGGCGGCAAGAACGCCGCGGGGGGTGCGGTCTACAGACAGGCGCTCATGAGCGCGGCCGCCTCGGCGCTGGGCATTACGACCGACACCCTGAAGGCCGACCTGGCCAAGGGAATGACCCTGCACCAGATCGCCGACGCGCAGAGCCCTCCGGTCACCGAGGCGCAGTTTCGCAGCAAGCTCATCGCCAACCTGAAGCCCACGCTCGACAAGGCGGTGACGGACAAGAAGATCACCAGCGCGCAGGAGCAGAAGATCCTGGCGGCCCTGCAGACCGGGCCGATCCCGTTCTGGGACAAGCCCATGCGCAAGCGCCTAGCGGACTAAGGCGTTTTGTATACAAACGCGCGTTTCGCGCGCGTTTTGGCACGCGTTTGTATACAAACGAGGGGATCCCGGGGCTTAGGAGTCCTCGGGTGACGGGCCACCCAGGCGGCGCATCAGCTCCTCGATGAGCTGACGCGTTTCCGGGTCGGACATCAGCTTCTGCTGCATCTCCTCGGCCGAGCGGCGAATGTCGGGGTCTGACATGAGGCGCTCGGACATGGCCTGGAAGCGGTTCGACATGTCCTTCATCGCAGCCTCCTGCGCGACCTGTAGCAGGATCGGCTGGCTAGCGGCCGCGACCACCGCCTCGGCCTGCGCCCTCACCATCTCGATGCCCTTGCAGCCGAGGCACTCGCCCCTCAAGCCGCAGTGACAGATCTGCGTCCGCAGATGATCGAGCGACGCGTGAACCTCTGACATGTCGATGGGTCCTGCCACTACGAACCCGCCTTGGACTTGCCCGTGTACATCGCCTCGATCTGCGCGGCGTAGTTCTGCGCCACGACCTTGCGCTTGACGTCGAGCTTCAGCGACAGCTCGCCCTTCGCCTCCGTGAAGTCCTCGGGAAGCAGCGTGAAGTACTTCACCGTCTCCCAGTTGCCGAGGTGCGAGTTGACTCCGTCGATGACCTTCTGGATGTGGCCGCGAAGCGCAGTCTCGTCAAGGCCTTGCTGCCTGGCGGCGGACCAGTCGGGAACGATCAGCGCCGTCACATATGGCCGGCTCTCGCCGATG
>VBFW01000245.1 GCA_005880525.1 Chloroflexota bacterium
ATGCGGCGAACTCCATCTCCAGGGCGTCGATCACCTCGCGAAGTCCGCGAAGCTCCTCGCCGCGTGCGGTGGTCGTAAAAGCAGCCTGATCGCGGACTCTGAAATTGCTGACAGCGGCCTTGAGCGCCGCCATCGAATCCATGCCAACAGTATACGAACATGCGTTCGGGATGTCAAGCCCAATTTACAAACCAAATTCAACCCCGCCACCCCAGCACCCGCCCAAGCCCCCTTCACAGTCCGTCCCTCTACTCTCAACGCGTGGCCCCAGTCCTCCAAATCGCCGCCCTGAACGACCACGCCCTGATCCACGGCTTCTCAACGATGGAGCTGGGCTCAGTAGGCCTGACCCACGCCAAAAACCCCGAAGCCGTCCGCGACGCCCGCCGCCGCTTCGCCGCCGCGCTGAACCTCGACCCCGACACCCTCACCGTCGCCGGCGCAGTGCACGGCGAGCAGGTAGCGCGCGTCGACGAACCGACCGATTCGATCGAAGGCGTCGACGCCCTCATCACCGACCGCCCAGGCATCGCCCTCTTCGCCACCTACGCCGACTGCTACCCGATCGTCCTCTGGGATCCGAAGCACCGCGCCGCCGGCCTAGTCCACGCCGGGTGGCGCGGCACCGAAGCCCACGTCGCCACCGCAGCCCTCGCCGAGATGGCCAAACAATTCGGCACCAAACCTGAGGACGTGAAAGCAGGCATCGGCCCCGGCATCTGCGGCAACTGCTACGAGGTCGGCGCCGACGTGGCCGAACGCTTCGACCAGACCTTCGTCAAACACAGCACCGGCGACCGCTACCAACTCGACCTCGCAGCCGCGAACACGGCGCAGCTCAACGCGGCCGGCGTCCGCGACGTCTTCAACCTCGATCTCTGCACCAAAGAGACGGAAGCGCTCCCCTCGCACCGCCGCGACCACGACGGCAGGCGATTCGGCGCTATCGTCGCGCTGCGGTGAGCGTCGAGCAAAACCTGCAAGCGGTCCGCGAAAAAATCGAGCGCGCGGGCCGGAACCCCGACGACATCACGATCGTCGCCGTGACCAAAGGCTTCGGCCCCGAAGTCTGCCGCGCTGCACTGAGCGCCGGCCTAACCGTGCTCGGCGAGAACCGGGTCCACGAGGCGCTGACGAAGATGGCCGAGGTCGATGGCGCCGAATGGCACCTCATCGGCCACCTCCAGACGAACAAGGCGCGACTGGCCGCGGGCCGCTTCCAGCTCATCCAGTCGGTCGACTCGCTGCGCCTGGCCGAGCACATCGCCCGCATAGAACCGAGCCAGCACGTGCTGGTCGAGGTCAACGTCGCGCGCGAGCCCCAGAAATCCGGCGTCGCGCCAGAGGAGACCGCCGCGCTCGCGACGGAAATCGCAAAACGAGTCGACCTGAAAGGGCTGATGGCGATGGGCCCATCGCAAGGCGATCCAACACAAGCCTTCGAAGAGCTGCGCCGCCTCCGCGACGAAGCGCAACAGAGGATCGGACGCGCGCTGCCCGTCCTTTCGATGGGGATGAGCGGCGACTTCGAGGCCGCCCTGAAGGCCGGCAGCACGATGCTACGCTTGGGCCAGGTGCTCTTCGGCCCGCGACCCGGATGACCAACAAATGCCCCTGATCACGACGGTCCTCACGATCGCGCTCTACGCCCTCCTCATCCTCGTCTTCGTCCGCGCGGCCCTCTCGTGGTTCAGCCCGCACCCGACCAGCGAGTGGCAGCGCCTCGTCTTTCGTGCCACCGAGCCCATGCTCGCGCCCGTCCGTCGCTGGGTCCCACCCGTATCGGGCCTCGACCTGTCGCCGCTGGTCGTCACGATGGCGATCATCTTCGTGATCGCGGCCATCCGCAGCATTGGCTGATCGGTAGAATTTCGCGATAAGCGACGTTGACGGAGACGGGTAGGCCCGGCCTCCTCGGTCGACAGAGAGCCTGGCAAAGCTGAGAGCCCGGCGGCCGAGCCCGGTGTCGAGATCACTCCCGAGCCGCAGCCCTAAGAGTGTCCGAGGTGATTGCCTTGGGAATCTGGGTGGTACCGCGGGCCTGCCGGCTCGTCCCAGACGGAAGCGACCGACCACGCACGTCTGGAATACGAGATGACCAAGAGCAAGACCCCGCCAAGCAGCGTCAGGTTTGAGAAGGTGGACCAGAAGGTCAGCTTCCCCACGCTCGAAACGCAGCTGCAGAAGAAGTGGAAGGACGAGAAGACCTTCCAGCAGTCGCTGAAGATCAGGGAGGGCCGCCCCCGCTTCGTCTTTTACGAAGGCCCGCCCACCGCCAACGGAAAGCCGGGCACGCACCACATCCTCGCGCGGTCCTTCAAAGACCTTTTCGGCCGCTACAAGACGATGAAGGGCTTCTACGTCGAAAGGAAGGCCGGCTGGGATACGCACGGCCTGCCCGTCGAGCTCGAGGTCGAGAGGCAGCTGCACATCTCAGGCAAGTTCGACATCGAGAACGAGATAGGAGTCGAGCGCTTTAACAAGCTGTGCCGCGAGAGCGTCTACAGGTACGTCGACGAGTGGACCGCCTTCAGCCAGCGCATGGCTTTCTGGCTCGACTACGAGAACGCTTACTGGACGCTGACCTCCGACTACATCCAGTCGGTGTGGTGGGCGCTGAGCGAGATGTGGAAGAAGGGCCTCGTGTACAAGGGCTTCCGCGTCGCGCCGTATTGCCCGCGGTGCGCGACGCCGCTGTCGAGCCACGAGCTCGCGATGGGCTATCGCGACAACGTGCCCGACCCCAGCATCTTCGTCAGGTTCCGGCTCAAGAAGGATCCGAAGACCTCGATCCTCGCCTGGACCACCACACCCTGGACGCTGCCCGGCAACGTCGCGCTCGCGGTCGACAACGACATTGACTACGTGAAGGTGAAGCAAGGCGACGAGTTCCTGATCCTCGCCGAGGCGCGCACCGGCGTGCTCGACGGCCCGTTCGAGGTCGTCGAGAAGATGAAGGGCCGCCAGCTCATCGACCTCGACTACGAGCCGATCTACCCCTACTCGGTGCCGGAGAAGGGCCGCGCCCAGTACGTCGTGCCAGCCGACTTCGTCTCCACCGAGGAAGGAACCGGCGTCGTGCACACGTCGGCGCTCTATGGCGTCGACGACCTGAAGCTCTGCCTGTCGTTCGGCATCCCGTTCGCGCACACCGTGGACCTGACCGGCCACTTCTTCCCCTATGTGGAGAAGTTCAATGGCATGGGAGTAAAGGACGCGAACCCGCTGATCCAGCACGACCTGAAGGAAAGGGAGCTGCTCTACAAGTCGGAGACGATCCTGCACACGTACCCCGAGTGCTGGCGATGCAGCACGTCGCTGATCTATTACGCGCTCGATTCCTGGTACGTGCAGACGACGAAGCACAAGGCCGAGCTGCTCTTCAACAACTTGAACACCAACTGGGTTCCGGCGCATGTCAAGACCGGTCGCATGGGCGACTGGCTCGAGAACAACGTCGACTGGGCGATCTCGCGCTCGCGCTACTGGGGCACGCCGCTGCCGTTCTGGGTGTGCGAGCAGTGCAAGCAGCAGAAGTGTGTCAGCTCCGCCGCCGAGCTCGGGCTGAAGGAGGACTTCGACCTCCACCGCCCGTACATCGACGAAATCACGATCAAGTGTGAGAACTGCGGCGGCGTCATGCGACGCGTGCCCGAGGTGCTCGACTGCTGGTTCGACTCCGGCGCGATGCCGTTTGCGCAGCACGGCCACCCCCGGCACGACACGAAGCTGTTCGAGGAGACGTTCCCTGCGGACTTCATCAGCGAGGCGCTCGACCAGACGCGCGGCTGGTTCTACTCGCTGCTGGCGATCTCGACCCTGCTTTTCAAGCAGAACGCGTACCGCAACGTCATCTGCCTCGGCCTGGTCGTGGACCCGAAAGGCCAGAAGCATTCGAAGTCGCGCGGCAACGTGCTCGACCCGAACTACCTGTTCGACACGTTCGGCTCCGACGCCGTGCGGTGGTACTTCTACACGGCCGTGCCGGTGGGCGAGAACTACCGCACCAGTGCCGACACGCTCAAGGAGACGGTGCAGCAGTTCCTGCTGCCGCTGTGGAACTGCTACGCATTCCACGTCAACTACGCGGTGGTCGACGGCTTCGATCCCGCGCGGCCTCCGATCCATCTCGCCGAGCGGCCGGCGCTGGACCGCTGGCTGCTGTCGCGGCTCGCGGGCCTGGTCAAGACGGTGGACTCGAAGCTCGCCGACTACGACGTGACCGGCGCCGCGCGGCCCCTCGCCGCATTCGTCGACGACCTGTCGAAGTGGTACATCCGGCGGTCGCGAAGCCGGTTCTGGAAATCGCAGTCGGACTCCGACAAGCAGGCCGCCTACCAGACGCTGCACACGACGCTCACCACTGTCGCGCAGCTGCTCGCGCCGTTCACGCCGTTCATAAGCGACGCCATGCACCGCAACCTGTCGGGCGGCCGAAGCGTGCACCTCGCCGACTACCCGAGCGTGGACGCGGAAGCCTTCGACCCGAACCTCGAGGAGCAGATGGCCGCGGCGCGGCGCATCGTCGAGGCGGGCAACGCGGCGCGCGACGCGGCGCGCATCAAGGTGCGCCAGCCGCTGCGCTCGATCGCCGTGCCCGGCGATCCGCTGCCCGAGGAGATCGCCGCGATCATCCGCGAGGAGCTGAACGTGAAGTCGCTCCAGTTCCGCGCCAAAGAGGTGAAGCTCGACACCGACATCACCGAGGAGCTGAAGCTCGAGGGCCTGGCCCGCGAGCTCGTACGCATGATCAACGACCTGCGCCGGCAGCTCGGGTTCAACGTCGAGGATCGCGTTCACGGCCGCTACGAGGCCGGCGGTATGCTGGCCCGCGCCATTGAGAAGCATGCGGACTACATCAAGCGCGAGACCCTGGCCCTCGATCTGCAGCCCGGTCGCGAAGAGGGATTCGAGGGCGACGAGCGCAGGGTGGAAGGAGAGTACGTCTGGATAGGCCTCAAGCGAGCCTGACGATCACCGCGGGCCGGATCGGCTTCCTGGTGGTCGCCGCAATCGTGTTCATCGCCGACCGGGTCACGAAGGACCTCGTGACCGCGACCGTGCCCTACGGCACTGAGTTTGCAGCGATCGACCACCTGGTCTGGATCACAAACATCCACAACTCGGGCGCGGCCTTCGGCCTTGCGCCGGCGTTTGCGCTCGTGTTCTTGCTCGCTTCTTTCGGCGTCGCGTGCGGACTGGTCGTCTACGTGTTCACGCATCGCGACCCCGTGCCCGCCGACATCGTGCTCGGCCTGGTGCTCGGCGGGACTGTCGGCAACCTCTTCGACCGCGTCATGTTCGGGACAGTCACTGACTTCGTCGCCGTCCATTTCTGGCCGGTGTTCAACGTCGCGGACTCCGCGGTGAGCACAGGGGTCGTCCTGCTGCTGCTCGGATACGTCCTACGCAGACCGAAAAGCGCCTGACGGCGACCTCGCCGTCCGCGCGTCTCGACCGGTTTCTGGCTGAGAACGCGGCGGCGCTGAGCCGCTCCGCCGCGGCCAGGCTGATAAAGGACGGGATGGTCCGGCTCAACGGCCATGCGGCCCAAGCCTCGGATCGCGTCGCCACAGGCGACGTCGTCGTATTCGCGGTCCCCGAGCCGCATCCCGCGCGGGCGACCGCGGAGTCGCTCCCTGTAAGGCTCGTCTATGAGGACGCCGACCTGGTGGTCGTCGACAAGCCCGCCGGCATGGTCGTGCACCCGGCCCCCGGCCATCACTCGGGGACGCTTGTCAACGCGCTGCTCGGCCTGGGCGGCGTCTGGTCAGCCGCCGGGGGAGAGGAGCGGCCCGGCATCGTCCACCGCCTCGACAAGGGCACCTCCGGCCTGATCGTCGCCGCCCGCAACGACAGGGCGCATCGTGCGCTGGCCGCCCAGCTCAGCGACCGCACGCTCAGCCGCACGTACCTCGCCATCGTCCGCGGGGTGATAAAGACCAGCGCGGGCGAGCTCGAAGGACCGATCGGCCGGGATCCAAGAGAGCGCAAGAGGATGGCCGTCGTCAAGGGAGGTCGCTTCGCCCGCACTCGCTACGAGGTCGTCGAGCGAAAACGTGCTTATACACTCGTGCGCTGTGACCTCGACACCGGGCGCACTCACCAGATCCGCGTCCACCTCGCCGCGTTCCGCCACCCGGTGGCCGGCGATCCCGATTACGGCGGGCGCATCGGCGCCGAGCCGTCGCGCCCGATGCTGCACGCCCGGCGCCTGCGCCTGCAGCACCCGCGCACGGGCCAAGAG
>VBFW01000234.1 GCA_005880525.1 Chloroflexota bacterium
TCCTGCAGCTTCTCCTGCAGGTGCGTGCCTTTGTTCGCGACCTGCTCCACGAGGCCCTCGTCCTCGATGATCTGGAGGTTGCGCAGGCCAACGGCGCACGAGGTCGGGTGGCCGCTGTACGTGAAGCCGTGCATGAAGGTTCCCTTCACCGACTTCAGGACGTCGTGCACCGAGCGGGTGAGCATGACGCCGGACAGCGGCAGGTAGCCGCTGGTGACGCCCTTGGCGAAGATCATCATGTCGGCCTGCACGTCCCAGTGCTCCATGGCGAACCACTTGCCCGTGCGGCCAAACCCGGTGATCACCTCGTCCGCGATGAGCAGCACGCCATGCTTGTCGCACACCTTGCGCAGCAGCGGGAAGTAATCGGCGGGCGGCACTATGACACCGCCGGCGCCCTGCACCGGCTCGGCCACCACGGCGGCGACCGTCTGCGGGCCTGCGTCGACGATGACCTTCTCCAGCGCCTCCGCATACGCGGCGCCCGGTGAGCCTTCGCCCGCGAAGCGGTACGGGTCCGGCGATGGCGCGTACAGGAAGCCTGGCGCCAGCGGCTCGAAGCCCTTCCAGAAGCCGGCGAGTCCTGTCGCGCTGGTAGCGCCCCACGTGAGCCCGTGGTAGTCGCGGATGCGCGAGACGATGTTCACGCGATCTGGCTCGCCGCGGAGCTTGTGGTACAGCTTTGCGATCTTGTAGGAGGTGTCGTTGGCCTCGGCGCCCCCCGACGCGAAGAAGGTCACCTCGAGCTCGCCAGGGGCGATCTCGGCGAGCTTGGCAGCCAGCTTGATGGCCGGCGCCGTGCTGAAGCCCCCATACGCCGAGCTGAACGCAAGCTCCTTCATCTGCTCGGCGGCGACCTCGGCCAGCACCGACCGGCCGTGGCCCACATTCACGTTCCACAGCGAGGCGAGGCCGTCGATGTACTCGCGCCCCGCGGAGTCGGTGATGGTGGCGCCCTTGCCGCTGGCCATGATCAGCCGCGGGATGGTGCCCTGGGGAGCTGCGAGGTCGCCCTGCGGATGCAGGAAGTGCGTGCTGTCGAGCTCCAGAAGGCGGCTTGCCTCGTCGGCGGAGATCTTTGGCGTGGTCACGAGCACAGGATAGTTAGGCCGCCGTGTAGCCGCCGTCGATGGCTAGCGAGATGCCTGTGATGTGCTTCGACTCGTCGCCGGCGAGAAAAAGGATCGCGCTCGCCACCTCCTCCGGCTCGGCCATCCGGCCCTGCGGGATCGTCGACACGACCTGCTTCTCGAACGCGGCCGGGTCCGGCTGGCCGTCGATCCATGTGCGCACGAGCTGCGTGCGGGTCAGGCCTGGCGCGACGGCGTTGACGCGCACCCCCTGCCGCGCCCACTCGATCGCCGCGGTTCTCGTCAGCGCCAGCAGCGCGCCCTTGGCCGCGGCGTAAAGGCCCATCGTCGGCACGCCGACCGACGCCGTGCGGGACGTGACGTTGACGATCGATCCGCGACTGCGCTCGAGCATCTTCGCCCCGGCGGCCTGCTGCATCAGCAGGCAACCCAGGAAGTTGGTGTCGAGCACGCGGCGGACATCTTCCGCCGAGGTCTCCAGCACGGAGCTCGTCCAGTCCATGGCGGCGTTGTTGACGAGAACGTCGACGCCTCCCCACTCCTCGGCCGCGGCCACAGCTGCCTGGGCTGTTCGCTCGTCCACGACGTCGCCGGCCACGAATTTCGTGCTGCCGTCGCCTTGGCCGCTCGCGTGCCGCGCGACGATCACCACGCGCGCTCCTTCTTGGACGAAAAGCCGGACCGTCGCCTCGCCGATGCCGGCTGTGCCGCCGGTGACGATGGCAACCTTTCCGCCGAGGCGGCCGCTCAAGCTCTCGCGCGCGCCAGCAAAGCGAGGAACTCGAACACGATGTTGGCCGCGGTGAACGAGGTGTTCTCGGCCACGTCGTATGCGGGGATGACCTCGACCACGTCGAAGCCCACGTAGTTCAGCCCGCTCAACCCGCGCAGCAAAGACTGCGACTCCCACGTCGTGAAGCCGCCGATCTCAGGCGTGCCCGTCGCGGGGGCATATGCGGGGTCGATGAAGTCGATGTCGAAAGACAGGAAGACCTTTGCGTCGCCGGCGCGATCGGCAACGCGCTTCGCCACCTCGGCCATCCCCAGCTCGTGCGCCTCGACCCCGGTGATCACCTGCATGCCCATCTCGCGCGGCACCTCGTGGTCGCGCGCCGAGTACATGCCTCCCCGCAGCCCGACCTGGCTGGAGTGCGCCGTGTCGATGAGGCCTTCGTTCACTGCGTGGTAGAAGGGCGTGCCGTGCGTATGCGGCATGCCGAAGTAGGAGTCGATGGTGTCGCTGTGCGAGTCGAGCTGGACCAGCGCGACCGGGCCGTGAATCTTGTGCAGCGCGCGGAGCTCCGGCAGCGCGATCGAGTGGTCGCCGCCCAGGTCGATCGGGATGACGCCGGCCTTCAAAACCTCGACCAGGCCGGCCTCGATTCGCTTGTACGACTCCTCGATGTAGCCAGGCACCACTGGCACATCGCCGTAATCGACCACAGACTGGGTTTCGAAGACGGCGACCCCGCTTCCGGTGTGGTACGGGCGGATCAACGCGGACGCGGCCCGGATCGCCTGCGGTCCGAACCGCGCCCCCACCCGGTACGTCCCGCCCGTGTCGAACGGGACGCCGATGATGGCGACGTCGACGCCGGCGAGGTCCGTGACGTGAGGAAGCCGGGCGTAGGTGCGAATGCCTGAGAACCGGGGCGAAGTCAGCGAATCGGCAGGACCGTAGCGCGGGTGCTTCTTATCCATCTAAGCTGCTGATTCTGAACTCGCCAGACGCTGTAGTGATCGGGGGCGGTGTGATCGGCTGCTCCATCGCCTACCACCTTGCCCGTCGCGGCGCCGGCGTCGTGGTAATCGAGCGGGAGACGCTGGGCTCGCAGTCGACCGGCCGCTGCGCCGGAGGCGTGCGGCGGCAGTTCTCGTCAGGACCCAACGTCGCGATGCAGCAGCTGTCGGTGCGTCTGCTGGCTGGCCTCGAGGCGGAAACGGGCGTGGACCCTGAGTTCCGGCATATCGGCTACCTGTTCCTGCTGACGGATGAGCGCGACGCCGAGGACTTCAAGCGCCTGATCCCCATGTGGCACGAGCACGGACTGAACGACGCCCGGTGGGTCGACCCGGCCGAGGTGCGCGAGCTCGCGCCGCTGGTGACCGGCGACGACATCCTCGGCGCCACCTTCTGCCCCAGCGACGGAATCGCGAGCCCGCACGCGGTCACCTCCGCTTACGCCGGCGCGGGCCGGCGGCTGGGCGTGAAGTTCATGGAAGGGGTCGCGGCCACGGCCATCGTCAGAGATGGCGCGCGCATCGCCGGCGTCAAGACGACGGATGGCGACTTCGCCACACCACACGTGTTCGACTGCGCCGGCGCGTGGTCCCGCGAGATCGGCGCCATGGCGGGCGTCGAAGTGCCGGTCGACCCGTATCCGCGCGACATCTTCGTCACCGACCCGATGGGCTCCATGCGCCAGCACCCGATGACCATCGACTTCGCCACGTCCTTCTACTTCCACCCCGAAGGCGACGGGATGCTCTTCGGAATGGGCAAGAAGGGCGAGACGCCGAGCTTCAGCACCGAGGTCGACTGGACGGTTCTCGACTCGATGGCCGAGGTGATCGAGCGCCGCGCCCCGCGCCTCGGCACCATCGGGATTCAGACCGCCTGGGCCGGCCTCTACGAGGTCACGCCCGACCACCAGCCGATACTTGGGCCGGTCGACGACGTCGAGGGCTTCTGGTGCGCGTGCGGGTTCTCGGGTCACGGCTTCCAGCAGGCACCCGCGGTAGGGCACCTGCTGGCGCAGTGGTACGCAGGCGAGACACCCGAGGTGCCGCTGGACATCTTCGCGCAGCGCCGCTTCTCGACCGGTATCGTCGAGCCGGAACGCAACGTGGTTTGACGGAGGAGATCAGCAGATGAGCACCAAGACGGCCACCGGCAGATCGGCTCAGGTTGAAGAGATCCTGGGCGCGTTCGGCATGCGGGCCGGGGGCACGGTCAGCGGCGTCGCGTACGGCGGTCGGTTCAACGAGGACGCAGCCGGCGCGCCTCTCGAGACGCACGACCCGACCACCGGCGAGGTGCTGGCTCACGTCCGCACGGCGACCACCGACGACGTCAAGCGCGCGGTCGGCGCCGCGCACGAAGCGTTCGCGCAGTGGCGCCTGGTTCCCGCGCCTCAGCGCGGCGAGATCGTGCGGCGACTCGGCGACGGCTTCCGCAAGCGCAAGGAGGACCTGGCGCGGCTCATCAGCCTGGAGAACGGCAAGATCTTGACTGAGGCACGCGGGGAGGTGCAGGAGGTCATCGACATCTGCGACCTCGCGGTGGGGCAGTCGCGCCAGCTGTTCGGGCGCGAGATCGCGTCCGAGCGCCGCGACCACCGGCTGGTCGAGCAGTGGCACCCGCTTGGCGTCGTCGGCATCATCTCCGCGTTCAACTTTCCGCTCGCGGTGCCCGGCTGGGGTTGGGCCCTCGCGCTCGTCTGCGGCGACACGATCGTGTGGAAGCCGTCGAGCCTGACGCCGCTCATCTCGATCGCGGCGCAGCAGGTCTACCACGAGGTCACGAAGGGCACCGACGCCGAGCGCGTCTTCAGCCTGATCATCGGCGGCGGCAGCACGGTCGGCGAGGCGCTCGTGGCAGACCCGCGGGTGCCGCTCATCCAGGCCACTGGCTCGTGCGCGCTGGGCGAGCGCGTCGCCATGGGCGTGGCCAAGAGGTCGGGCAAGGCGATCCTCGAGCTCGGCGGCAACAACGCGGTGATCGTCATGGCGGACGCGGACCTGAAGCTGGCTTTGCGCGCTGTGGTTTTCGGCAGCGTCGGCACCGCGGGCCAGCGCTGCACGAGCACGCGGCGCCTGATCCTGCAGCGGCCGATCGCGCAGAAGTTCCTCGACCAG
>VBFW01000235.1 GCA_005880525.1 Chloroflexota bacterium
GCAGAGGCTGGCGCTGGTCAACCCGAAGGCGCTGGACGACCAGGTCGAAGCCATCGGCCTGGTGGCGCGAGAGCTTGGTCCCGGCGTGCCGGTCATCCAGACAGTCTTCAGCCCGCTCACGGTGGCGGGCTACCTGGTCGGCCGCTCCAAGTCGCGGGTGATGCGCGACCTGCGCAAGAACGTCGAAGTGGTGGGGCCCGCGCTGGAGCGCATCGCCGATGTGCTCGTGGACTTCAGCAAGCGCTCGGTGGACGCCGGCGCCGCGGGGATCTTCTATGCCATCTCCGGATACGCCAGTCGCGACACGATGCCTGAGCAGGTGTACCGCGACCTCGTGCTGCCGCTCGACCTCAGCGTGCTCGAGCGCATGCCGCGCGGCGCGTGGTTCAACGTCGCCCATCTTTGCGGTTCCAATCTCCACTTCGGGCTGGCGCGCGACCTGCCGGCGCACGCCATCAGCTGGTCGGTGCACAACCAGGGCAACCCGACTCTGGCCGAAGGCCGGCGGATGAGCGGCAAGGCGGTCATGGGCGGGCTCGGCCAGCGCTCGACGCTGCTGTACGGTCCGCCGCCGGAGATCGAGGCCGAGGTGCGGCGGGTGGTGGGCGAGACGGGCGGCCGCGGCCTGCTGGTGGCGCCGGGTTGCTCGGTTCCTCCGCGGACGCGGGAGGCGAACCTGGCGGCGATGGCTGCCGCGATGGCTACGTGAGCGGGCCTGTCGCCGGGCTCGCCGAGATCGTGCTGTGGGTGCGCGACATGCAAGCCGCGCTGCATTTCTACAGCGATCTGTTCGGGCTGGAGGTGATCTCGCCGCCCGAGCTGCCTAACAAGTTCCTCCGCGCGGGGCCCGGGGCGGACGGAGTGCCGGAGATGATCGTGCTGATCCCGCATCCTGACCCCACAGGGAGCTTTCCGCGCGAGAAGCCGAAACGCGTGCTGCACCACATTGCATTCCGAGTGACCGCCTCCGACTACGACGACCTGCAGCGCATGTTCGTAGCAGCCGGGATCGAGGTTCGCGGAGGAGTCCACCCGGTGTTGAAAGGCGTCAGGACTTTCTACGTCGACGACCCGGATGGGAATGAATGCGAATGTATTGCCAACGATCCCAGCCATCCGAACTCGACTAAGGCGGGATAGTCGCTCGGACGGCGGACGGCTATGATCGCCTGGCGATGAGCGACAGCGGGCAAACCAGCCCCGCGCTCGAAGCGAGCTGGCTTGAATGGGTCAACGCCAACCTCGGTGGGCCATCTGACCGCGCCGAGCACGCTGCCCTTGCTGCCAGGGACGCCATGGTCAGCGGCGGTGGACTGAACGAAGCCGTCGCGGCGGCAACCAACCGATGGGTCGACTATGGACACGGCCAGAAGCCGTTCTGGGAGATGACCTTCTGGGGCATATGGCTGGGGCGCGGCGCCTGGATATTCGCGCTCGTCGCGGCTTTCGCGCAGCTCTTCTGGCTCGTGCCACTGGGCTGGATACCCGTTCTGGCTCTGACGCCGCTACCGCTTGCGGCAACTATTTGGCACTTCTATGTCGCTTACCGCTTGTCGACCTATGGCCTACTGGCGCCCGGCGTCCTGGTGAACGTGACCGTCAGGAACTCGGACAGAAATGATGTTTACGTTGGAACGTACCGATGGCAGTTCCACGGGCCGCATCTGATCACGCAAATCGGAACTGCTGACGATGTGCTGATCCTTTTTGACCCTGCATACCCGAAAGACGCGGTCGTGATCTTCCGATCGTTCTCTAACAGCCGGTAGTCGCATCGCGCTCAGATCGCTAGGGGATCGTGATCAGCGCGCTCTGGTTGTAGGTGTCGAAGTTCATCGAGAGCGACGATTTGGTATCGGTGAAGGAGAGATAGACGATGTATCCATCTGTCTCGCGCACCCAGATGTCGTATGTGCTGCCGTTCTCGGCTGTGCGCGCGTGCCAGGTCGTCGTCCCGCCGATGTCCTCTTCACCCACGTAGGTGGTGGGCGCGGTGGGGGTGAAGGTCGAAGTCTCGGGGGCGGACGTCCACTGGCCGTTTCCGACCCGCGTGTAGACCAGGCCGCCGATGTCGACCTCTTGCACCGACAGGTTGCCCGCCCGGGTGTTGGTCTTCACCGTCAGGTTCAGCGAGAGCGCAGCCGCCGGGAGCTTCTCCAGGACTCCGTCACCGGTGACAGGAAAATGGTTGCCCTGTATCCCGAGCGTGCCTGTCACCCGGAAGTGGGCGTTCTGCATGGTCGAGTTGTTGACGGCGGAGCGCACCGAGGCGGCTGTGACCGGGCTCGGGCTTGGCACTTCGCCGAAGATGCCGCCGCTGCAAGCGGTGGTCAAAGCCATCAGGCCGAAGGACGCGGCCGCCAGCGCTCGCCGAACCATGGGGAGCGGAACCTACCACGGGGACCCGGGATTTCAGCCCAATTAGCGCTCCGGGGACGGCGAGCTAGGCGGTTTCGGTCTTTGGCGCTTCGGCCGGCTTGCGCGAGCCGAGCGCCGCGGCCACCCCGGCGATCACCGCGATCGTGAGCACGATCAGCGTTGCGGGCTCTGGCAGGTGGATCCGAAGGGCCGCGTCGAGTGAGTCGTCACCGGGGCCGACGAGGGCCACCGCCGCGATCGCGCCAAGAATCGAGAGATTGAACTCGTAACCGCCCTTGGTAACCCAGAAGCCCTTGGGCAGATGCACCAGCATGATCGCGACCAGCATCGAGCCGGCGATCGCCGCGCACGCGAGCGGTGTCAGCAAACCGAGGATCAGCAGGATGCCGCCTCCGAGCTCGCCGAACGCCGAGATGAGAGCCCAGGCGCCTGGTGGCCGGATTCGCATCCTGGTCATCGCCTGCGTCCAGCCGGCGAGACCTGGGCCACCCCACCATCCGAAAACC
>VBFW01000236.1 GCA_005880525.1 Chloroflexota bacterium
ACCCCTGTACGTCTTCTATGAGGCGACCGCGCTGGTCCTCAAGCTGGCCGGCAGATGACGGAGGGAGCGCGTCATGACGGCCGCCAGATGGACGAGCTGAGGCCGGTCAAGATCGAGCTCGGCGTCAACGTGCACGCGGAAGGCTCATGCCTAGTCGAGATGGGCCGCACGCGGGTGTGGATCACCGCGAGCGTCGAAGACCGTGTCCCGCCGCACCGTCGCGGCAGCGGCCATGGATGGATCACCGCCGAGTACTCGATGCTCCCGCGATCGACGCACGACCGAGGCACGCGCGAGGCGATCCAGGGGCGCATCGGCGGCCGCACCCATGAGATCCAGCGACTGATCGGTCGGTCGGTGCGCGCCGCAGTCGACATGGGCAAGATCGGCGAGAGGACAATCACGCTTGACTGCGACGTGCTGCAGGCCGACGGCGGCACGCGCACCGCATCGATCACCGGCGCGTTCGCCGCGCTGTACATGGCGCTGAAGAAGATGAAGGACGCGCGGATGATCGAGGCCGTCCCTGTTCGTCACTACGTGGCCGCTGTGAGCTGCGGCGTGATCGACGCCATCCCGCGGCTCGACCTTGACTACACCGAGGACTTCCAGGCGTCGACGGACCTCAACTGCGTCATGACCGAGGACGGACGCATGATCGAGCTGCAGGCCACGGCCGAAGGGGCTCCCTACTCGCGGGCCGAGCTCGACGCGATGATCTCGCTGGCCCACAAGGGCATCAAGGAGCTGATCGTCCACCAGAAGCGGGCGATAGCGTCGCTTGGCTGACAGTCGCAAGCGGCTCGTCATCGCGACTGGAAACGCGGGCAAGCTGGGTGAGTACCGCGACCTCCTCGCCGGCACCGGCCTGGAGCTGGTCGCCTACGACACCGATGTCCAGGAAACGGGCGGGACGTACGCCGCGAACGCGCGTCTCAAGGCCGAAGCCGCGTCCAAAACGTCGGGCCTGCCCGCCCTGGGCGACGACTCAGGCCTCGAGGTGGACGTCCTCGACGGTTTCCCTGGCATCCGGTCGGCCCGGCTCGGCCCGACTCAGAAAGAGCGCACGGCGGCCCTGCTGGAGCGGCTCAGCGGCCGCCCCCGGCCGTGGAAGGGCCGCTTCATATGCACCGTCGCCCTGGCGGTGCCGGGCAGGACGGTCGACCTCTTCGAGGGCGAGTGCCGTGGCGAGGTCGTGCCGGAGTGGAGGGGAGAGGCCGGTTTCGGCTACGACCCCATCTTCCTGGTGCCGGGAACCGGCAAGACGTTCGGCGAGATGAAGGCCGATGAGAAGCGCCAGTACAGCCACCGCGCCAACGCGGTGCGCGCGCTCATCGCCTCAGGGGCGCTGGACCGGCTTTCAGGCTGACCGCGATCGTCAGGTCTTGTTGGCTGCGTCGATCTCGGCGTTGTACTTGTCGATGAGCGCCTTGTAGTAAGCCTGCTCCGAGGTGCCCATCGCGTCGAAGTCGTAGCCGTCGAGCTTGGTCGTGTCGGCGTCGAGCTGCTTGACTATGGTGTTGACCTTGTTGGTGTCCCCGGCGCGGACCGCCGCGACCAGGGCCGAGAAGTCGGTGGCCAGTTTCTGCAGATCTTTCAGGAAGGGGTCCATCTGGGAAGCCACGCCGGGCGCGTTGTCCTCCTGGATGGCTTTGGTGACGTCGCTCTTCAGGGTCTGGATGGCGCTGTCGATCGCGTTCAGGTCGCCCGCGTTGGCCGCGGTGTCGAGTGCGTCGAGGTCGAGCGCGGCGTCGTCAACCGACGCGTAGAACGTCCCGTACAGGATCGAGTCGGCCAGGATCGTCTTGGCAATGGCGAGGGCAGCCCTTGCGTGGTTGATCCGGGTGGTTGACTTGTCGATGCTGGACTTGCCGAGCGCGGTGAGCCAGGAGTTTTCGTTGAGGCTCGAGGCGGCGTTCGCCAGCGCCGTGTCGTCTGACTCAACCGTCGGCTGGGCGGACTTGGACTGACTTGCGAGCTGCAGGTTCAGGGTCTTGTCCTGCTTGATCGAGTCCGATGAAGCGCTCGCCGGGTCGTTGTTGTTGCTCTTGAACTGCGCGTCGAGCTTGTTGAACAGGTCGGTGAGCGCGTTCTCGTGGTCGACCACCTTGTTGTAGGCGTCGGTGGCCGAGTTGACCTTGCTGTTGGCGTACACAAAGCCGCCGACCGCGTAGCCGCCGCCGGCAAGGATCACCAGCAGCACGACGAGCACGATCGCGATGAGCGGCCCGCGGCCGCGACGCGCGGCCGGTGGCGGGGGAGCCCCATAGGCGGGCGGGGCCGCGTACTCCGCGGGGGCCGGCGGGGGCGCATACGGCGATGGGCCTGGCGGCGGTGTGGCTGGTGCTTCCGGCGCCGGTGGGGTTGGGTTCTCGATGCTCAAGGTGCGCGCAATATAGCGTTGAACGGTCGCGCTGTCACCTTTTTGTCGTATCCGGGGCGTCGCGCGTCCAATGTGCCTGTCTGCTTCAATCGTCCGGAAGCGAAAGCGGGCGGTAGCTTAGCTCGGAAAAGCGCCTGGTTTGGGACCAGGAGACCGCGAGTTCAAATCTCGCCCGCCCGACCACCGAATTTCGCCGAGCACCGGCACTCGACAGGGGACCCGCCCACGGGTGTGTGCGGGAGGGTGAACGTTTCGAAGGCGTGGGGGTACAGCGGGTGGTCGCATTCGGCCGCCGTCATGCCTGGCAGACGTCCGCTGCCGCGATCGTCGCGATCATCAGCTCGATATGCGGCATCGTGCTTTCTGTCCAGGCGATGACCGGGGGTTCGTTCATCGTCGGCTACTTCGGGGCTGCGGCCAGCGGTGACGTGCTGATCTGGGGCGTGTTGATCGTTGCGGCGCTGTGGCTGCCGAGGAAGACTTCGCCCACCGCCTGACGCGAACTGATTCAGATCAGCGCCTGATACAGGACGTTCTTGCCGCCGTCGACCACCAGGTCCTGCCCCGTGATCAGGTCGTTCTCCAGGAGGGCGATCACGGCGCGGGCGACGTCGTCAGGCGTGGCGATCTTCTGGACGGGGGTCTGCTTCGCAAACGCCTCTTCCTGGGCCGCCGCGGCCTCATCGCCGAACCGGCTGCTGAACCATCGGCTTGACACCAGCCCTGGCGACACTGAGTTGACCCGCACCTCCGGGGCCAGGGCGAGCGCCAGGGCTCGCGTCAGCTGCACGACCCCGGCCTTGGAGACGGCGTAGGCGATCGACGAGCCGGAAGCCCTGTGGGCGGCAATCGATGACGTCGAGCTTTCCGTAGCGATCCACAGTCGAGGCGACAAGGACTTTGACCTGCGCCTCGTCAGCGACATCGGATCGATGAGTGATCGCCTCGGCGCCAAGCGCCATCACTTCCTTGACCGTGGCTTCGGCCTCAGCCCCGGAGCGTGAGTAGTTGACGACCACGGCCATGGCGCCGGACTTCGCCAGGCGGAGCGCCGTCGCCCGACCAATGCCCGTTCCGCCACCGGTGACGATCGCGACCCGTCCGGCGAGCTCCATACGAACCTAGGAGCCTAATGCCGGCGCCTTGCCCGCGTCTAGGTATTGGCGAACGCGATCAAGGTCACCGCAGCGAGCACCTCCAGCGCCGCAAGTGCGCCGAGGATGCAGTAACCGACCACAAGCGCGCTCCTGGCCCGCCGGTTCGCGCCTTCCTGGCGCCTCGACACGTGCGCGGTGACCACGCCCGCAAAGGCGCACACCAGGGCAAGCGCGATGCCGGTGCCGATCATCAGGCTGAACCAGACCTGCTGCGGCGGCGCGCCGAGCAGCGAGCCGATCTCCGACACCAGAAGCGTGAGCCCGACAAGAGTCGACGACGCAACCGCCAGCCAGAAGGCGATGTCCCCGAGCCCTGCCCGCCTGCGTTCGAATGCCACCAAGTGGACAACGCCGGCTCAGGCAAATGGACTCAGCGCGATCTCGATCTGGCGCCAGGCTGTCCGGGCCGGCGTTACACTTCGGAGCCGTGAGCGCTGTGGCTGTGGCGAGGCGCATGACGCTGCGGAGCGGCGAGGTCGCGACCGAGATCTCCGGCTCTGAATCGGGACAGCTTGCCATCGGCATACCCGGGCTCAGCGCCAACCTCCGCAGCTTTGACGTCGTCTTGGTCGATGGGCGTGTGGATCGCGATGGTGGTGGCCCAGATGGCGCCGCATCGCGTGCGCCGGGTCGTCCTCATCGACGCAGCCGGGCTGCCTGAGGAATCGATCAAGGTGCCCGTGTACGCCGGCCTCGACAGGCTGGCGACCGTCTTCCCGTCGCGCGAGGCGTTCATGACGCTGGCGAAGAGCCTGCCGCAATACCAGCCCTGGCCGCCGTGGGAGCGGCTGTTCGACTACGAGCTGGTTGACGTGGAGGGGGGCGTGTCCTTCCGCACTCGCAAGGCGGCCCCGTGGGAGGACGAGCAGTACCGCCTGAAGCAGGATCCGTACGCGCTCTGGCCGGCGCTGACGATGCCCACCCTGCTCGTCCGGGCGGCGCAGCAGATCCCGCCCAACTTCGGCTTCCTGATCACCCCTGACGAGTACTCCCGCTTCTTGAGGGAGGTTCCGTCGGCCACCGGGATCGAAATCCAGGCCAACCATTACACCGCTGGCATGAACGACGAGGCGGCGAAGGCGATCGCGGAGTTCCTCGACCGGTAACAGGTCGCGTGCGCGCGTCCTAAGATTCGGGACCGGGTGGAAAGGGGATGAACGCCGCCGACATCGTCTTCGGGACGTGCCTGCTTGTAGGCGGTGCGCTCTTGCTGCTGACGCTGATCGTCGACGACATCTTTGGCGGCCTCCTCGGCGCCATCCACCTGGGCTTCGACGTCGCCGGCGTCTCGCCGACGCCCCTGCTGCTCGGCTTCATCTCGATGTTCGGGGTCGGCGGCCTGTTCGGCCTGCACAGCCTGGGAGTTGGGGTTGGAGGGGCGACGCTCAGCGGGGTGGTCGCCGGCGCGCTCGGCACAGGGGTTGTCTTCGGCGCGTTCAAGATCCTGCGTCAAGCCGAATCGAGCGAGAGCTTCAGCCTGCAGGACATGGTGGGGTCGACCGGCCGCGTATCGGTGGCGATCCCCGCCAACAAGTTCGGGACCGTGATGATCAGTTTCGCGCTAGGTCCGATGCCTGATTTCGTAACTTCCTCGCCGTTCCTGGTGGTGACCGCCGTGGTCATCCTCATCCTGATCCTCGCCTTCGTTGCGAGCCGCTACAAGGTGGCGGGCGCGAACGAGGCGATCATCGTCGCGGGCTCGCGCGGAGCCAAGGTCCACGACGAGCGTGGCCAGCAGATCTCATCTCCCGGCGACAAGGGCGTGAAGGTCGTGGTCGGAGGCGGCACCATCGTGATGCCCCTGCTCAACCGCGTCGGCCGGCTCAAGCTGACGGCGCGCCAGATCAACGTCCAGCTCAGCGACGCAGTCACAAGTCAGGGCATCAAGGTTCAGGTGCAGGGCGTAGCCACGTTCAAGATCGGCCGCGACGTCGAATCGCTGCGCAACGCGGCCGAGCGTTTCCTCGACGCCAAGCCCGAGCAGGTGGACTCGATCGTCAAAAACGTGCTCGAGGGTTCGCTGCGTTCCATCGTCGGCACGCTGACCATCGAGGAGCTCATCCGCGATCGCCAGAAGCTGCTGCAGCAGGTTCAGGACGCGGCCAAGGGCGACCTTGCCACCAGCGGCCTGCAGATCGACGCCTTTACGATCCAGAGCTTCTCCGACGAGTCGAACTACATCGAGCTGCTCGGCCAGCAGAGCGTGGCCACGGTGACCCGTGACGCCCGCATGGCCAAGGCGACCACCGACCAGGAGGCCGCGGTCCGGGAGGCCCAGTCGCAGCAGATCAAGATCAACGCCGCTCGGGACGTGTCGCTGCGGGAGGCCGAAACCAAGACCCAGGTCGCCGCCGCGCAGGCGCGCGCCGACCAGGCGGGTCCGCTGGCCCAGGCCGAAGCCACGCAGGAGGTGGTGCGCAAGCAGACCGAGCTCGCGCAGCTCGAGGCCGACCGCAAGGAGAAGGAACTGCTGTCGACTATCGTCAAGCCGGCGGCGGCAGATGCGCAGGCCGTCATCGCACGTGCCGAAGGCGAGAAGCGCGCTCGCATTGCGGCCGCGGAGGCAGACGCGGAGACCACGCGCCTCGAAGGTGGCGCCGAAGCGCAGATCGTCCTGACCAAGGGTGAGGCCGAGGCCAAGGCGCTGGCCATGCGGGCCGACGCGTACAAGCAGTTCAACGAGGCGGCCATCATCCAGACGGTCCTGGCGGCACTGCCGGAGATCGTGAAGGCGGCGGCCGAGCCCATGGGCCACATCGACTCCCTGACGGTGATGAGCGCCGACGGCGCGTCGGACCTGGTCAAGAACGCGACGCGCGCGGTGATCGAGTCGACTACCGCGATCAAGGGCCTGACGGGCCTGGACGTGCCGAACCTCGTCGGCAGCGCGCTCGGACGGGGCTTCGTCGACCGCGGCCGCACGAGCGAGGGCGATGGTCACGAGGAGAAGGAAGGGTCGGCGATCGACAGGATCAACGCCACGGCGCACGAGGGCCTGACGACCATGCCCAAGCGCACCGAGGAGGCCGTGACCAAAGCCGAGGCGGCGGTGCAGCCGATCGTGACGGCGACCACCGTGACCGCCAAGGACGTGGCGGCAAGCACGAGGCAGGCCGCCGCGGCAGTTGAGAAGGCTGCGGGCGCGGTGCAGGCCAAGGCGGCGGCCGTCGTCACCAAGGTCGCTCCTTCTGAGGGGACGGTCCTCCAGTGGGCGCAGTGGACGGCGGATCAGCTGCGGCAGGTGCCGACGATCGAGCTGTTCAACACGATGAAGCTGCAGACCCTGATCGACCATGGACCGCCCCAGGCCGAGGCCATCTGGCATACCGCCCAGGCGGCGCTGGGTCGCGACTACGGCGACATGACCGTGGGGGACCTGCTCAAGCGCTTCGGGCCGAAGTCCTAGGAAGCCAGTTTTCCCCAGTTTGTCTATATCTTGTGGACAGGGATGGTGCGTGATACCATATCGGTGGCCGGTAAGCTCGGCCGCTGATATTCGACTCCACGCCCCCACCCCA
Organism: Chloroflexota bacterium; assembly: GCA_005880525.1. GTDB lineage: Bacteria > Chloroflexota > Dormibacteria > Dormibacterales > Dormibacteraceae > CF-118. The sequence goes on from VBFW01000236.1 coordinate 7,059, forward strand.
GCCTTAGGAAGCTCGCGCAAGCGGGCTTCCTGCTTTTAGATGTGGCGCCAGCCGCGCAGGCGGCGCAGCGCCTGCGCAAGCAGGCTTCCGCTTTTAGAGGTGGCGCAAGCCGCGCAGGCGGCGCCGCGCTCGCGCAAGCGGGCTTCCTGCTTTTCGGCCCAGAGCCCTCGATGAAGGTGCCGATACCGCGCGACATGGAGCCGATGCTCTCGGCGCCCAAGGACGAGCTGCCGACCGGCCCCGACTGGGAGTACGAGCCCAAATGGGACGGCTTCCGGACCCTTGTCTATCGCGACGGCGACGAGGTCGAGCTCGTGAGCCGCGGCGCCCGGCCGATGACGCGCTACTTTCCCGAGGTCCTGCCCGCCCTCCGCGCGCTGCGGGCACATAAGGTGGTGCTGGACGGCGAGCTGATCGTGATCGGCTCCAATGGGCTCGACTTCGGGGCGCTGCAGCAGCGCATCCATCCGGCGGAGTCGCGCGTGCAGATGCTGAGCAAGGCGACGCCGGCCTGGTACGTGGCGTTCGACATCCTCAGCGAGGGCAGCACCGACCTGAGGTCGCTGCCGCTCGGTGAGCGACGCAAGAAGCTCGAGGCTCTGCTCAAGGGAGTGAAGCCGCCGATCTTCCTGACTCCATACACGCGAGATCGCGCGACTGGCGGCAAGTGGTTCGAGCAGTTCGAGGGCGCAGGTCTCGACGGCGTGATCGCAAAGTCATGGTCGGGCGCTTACGTGCCAGGCAAGCGGCTCTGGGTGAAGATCAAGCACCAGAGAACCGCGGACTGCGTCGTCATTGGATGGCGCAAGTCATACGACGGCAAGACGCTGGGCTCGCTGCTGCTCGGCCTGTACGACAAGAAGGGGACGCTGCACTACGTGGGTCACACGTCGTCGTTCAACGCCGCCGAGCGCAAGGAGCTCATCGCCAAGCTGAAGCCGCTGGAGACTGAGCCGCCAAAGGAGTGGACCGGTGAGAACGGCGGCCGCATGCCGGGCGGGCTGAGCCGCTGGTCGGGGGGCAAGGACACCGAATGGGTCACGGTCAAACC
>VBFW01000237.1 GCA_005880525.1 Chloroflexota bacterium
GAGGGCTGGATCTAGCCGTTTGGCTACTGCTTAATAGCCAACCGTCTACCTGATTTACACCACTAGACAGCAGCGCGCGGATCGCTCGCCCCTATCGTCGAATCGTCGCCGTCGGGCGCCGAGGAGATTCAGGAATGGTGGGGAGCAGTCAGGAAGAAGCCGTCGCGTTGGCGGCAGGCAGGGTCGGCATTCTGGCCGCGCTGGTCGTGCTTGCGATCGCGCTTGCCTTCATGCCGTCAGTCCTGGCGCTCTCCTTCCTGATCACCGGATCGCTCGCGGGACCTGAGCCCCACGCGGACTGGCTTGGGCAGATCCTCCAGTCGCTCAACGTCCTCCGGATCGGCGCCGGCGCCGGCCTGCTGCTGACTCTGCCGCTGTTGCGGGGCGAGCGATGAGCCTGGGCCCAGGGGTCGAGCTTGGGCCCTACAGCGTCGTCGAGCGCATCGGGCGCGGCGGCATGGCCACCGTCTACAAGGCCTACCACGCCGCGCTCGACCGCTACGTGGCGATCAAGGTCCTGCCCGAGTTCTTCGCCGAGGACGAAGAGTACCGCGAGCGCTTCCATCAGGAGGCGATGTCCGTCGCGCGGCTCCGCCACCCGAACATCCTCAGCGTCTACGACTTCGGCCACGAGCGCGGCATCGCGTACCTGGTGCTCGAGCTCATCAGCGGAGGCACGCTGGCCGACCGGCTCGGCACTCGAATCGACATCCACGACACGGTCGCAATGCTGAAGCCGATCGCCGACGCGCTGGATCACGCGCACAGGAACGGCGTGCTCCACCGCGACATCAAGCCCTCCAACATCCTGCTGCACCGCGATGGCACTCCAGTCCTTGCCGACTTCGGGCTGGCCAAGCTGGCCGCGTCGGTGCGCCGGCTGACCGCGAGCGGGATCGTGATGGGGACGCCTGAGTACATGTCGCCGGAGCAGGCAGCCGGCGATCCCATCGGGCCGCCGTCCGACCTCTACGCGTTCGCGATCGTGGCGTACGAGATGCTCACCGGCCGCGTCCCGTTCGAGGCCGACACGCCGGCGGCGGTGCTGCTGTCGCACCTGAACAAGGCGATGCCGGCGATGCACGAGCTGCGCGGCGAGCTGTCGCGCCACGCCGAGGACGCGCTGCGACGCGCGCTTGCCAAGTCGCCGTCGGAGCGCTTCCAGACCGCAACCGAGTTCGTGGCTGCCCTGACCCCCGCGGCGTGGCCAACTGCGGGCCAGTCCGAGCAGGCGGTGACCGCCGTGGCTGCGAGGCGTCCGCCAAGCGGGCCGACCAGGAAGCTGCCGTCAGTGCTGGTGGTGGACGACGGCGTCGCCAACCGCGAGCTCATCGAGGCCTGCCTGGCCGGTGTGGAGTGCGAGGTTCGACTCGCAGCGGACGGGCCGTCCGCATTGGCGGCGGTGGACAGCCGCGAGCCCGACCTCGTGCTGCTCGACGTGCAGATGCCCGGCATGGACGGCCACGAGGTGTGCCGGCGCATCAAGTCCGATCCCAATCGCCGCCTCATCCCGATCGTCATGATCACGGCGCTGAACAGCGTCTCCGACCGCGTCACGGCGCTCGAGTCGGGGGCTGACGATTTCATGTCCAAGCCGGTCGAGCGCGTGGAGCTGGTGGCTCGCGTCAAGTCGTCGCTGCGGCTCAAGGCGGTCTACGACAAGCTCGACAACGCCGAGCAGGTCATCTTTGCGCTGGCCGCGGCGGTCGAGGCGAAAGAAGCGCACACGAGCCGTCACGTGCACCGGGTCGCCGACGCGGCGAGGCACATCGGCGCGCGGCTCGGGATGAAAGAGGAAGAGCTCGATCAGCTTTACCGCGGCGCGCTGCTGCACGACGTCGGCAAGATCGGGGTCCTGGACTCGATCCTCTCCAAGCCCGGACCGCTCGACGCGCAGGAGCTCATCAAGGTCCGGGAGCATCCGCAGATCGGCGTCGACATCGTCCGCCCGCTGCGCTCGACCGTCGACATCGTGCCCACGATCCGGCATCACCACGAGTGGTTTGACGGCCGCGGCTACCCGGGAGGTCTGATCGGACAGGAGATCCCGGTACACGCGCGCATCGTCGCCGTGTGCGATGCGTACGACTCGATGGTGAGCGACCGCCCGTATCGCGCAGGCCGCTCGGTGGAAGAGACGGTGCGAATCCTCCAGGCCGGCGCCGGCAAGCAGTGGGATCCGGAGCTCGTCACCCAATTCCTGGCCGAGCTGGCGATCATCGCGGGGCTGACAGCAGCTTGAGCAAGCGCTCACTGATCCTCGTGGTCGAGGACAACCCCACGAACCAGCTGCTCACGACGATGGTGCTGAACCGCGATGGTTTCGAGACGGCGGTGGCGGAGAGCGCCGAGGACGCGTTGGTGTTTATGAAGTCCCGCCGGCCCGACCTGATCCTCATGGACGTGCAGCTGCCCGGCATGGACGGGCTGACGTTCGCATCGTCGTTGCGTTCCATTCCCGAGGCGGCCGGCGTGCCGGTGGTGGCGCTGACATCGCATGCCATGCGCGGCGATCGCGAGCGGGCGATCGCCGCCGGCTGCGTCGGCTACCTCTCCAAGCCGATCGACACGAGGACGCTGAGCGACGAGCTTCGTGCCCTGATCAAGCCGAGCCAGCCTGCATCGGTCAGCGCATGAGGACGACCCGGCGTCTCGAGCCGGTAACGGTCCGGCTGGCGCCGGTGCACGACGGCAATCGCAGCGAGGCGCTGTCGCACCTTGCTGCCCTCGACCACCTCAACAGGATGATCGCGGGCTTCGCTGCGATGGTCGGCCACGAGACGCGATCGTCGCTGGTCGGGATTCAAGGCTGGAGCGAGCTGATTCGCGATGGAGGCCTCTCCGACGAGGAGATACGAAGGTGCGCGACCGACATCTTCGACGGCGCGCAGCGCATCGAGAAGCTCATCGGCCAGATGTTCGACCTGAATCAGCTGGAAACGAGACAGGTGGCCCTGCGAAAGCGGAAGGTTGATCTGAATGCGATCGCCACCGAGGCCGTCGCCAAGCACCTCGCGCGCCAGCCGGCTCCTCCGATCGCGCTGCAGCTGGACCCCGCGATTCCTCCCGTCGTCGGCGATCCCGACCGGCTGGCGCAAGCCGTCGACAACTTCGTGACGTTCGCCCGGCGAAAGTTGACTGCCACGTCCAGGGTGAGCCTCACCACCGAGCTGCTCGGTCGCCGGATACGGCTCGGCGTTCGGTCCGACTCGATGCACGCGCCGAGCTTTGACGACTGGCTGTTCGGGCGTTACGAGCGCTATGAGAAGCGCCCGAGCAGCATCATGGGCGCCGG
>VBFW01000238.1 GCA_005880525.1 Chloroflexota bacterium
CAGCCCGTCGGAGATCTCGGAGCGCGTGCTGCACCACCCCGAGCTCGCGGGCATCCACTTCACCGGCTCCACCGACGTGTTCCAGCACATGTGGAAGACCGTCGGCGAGAACATCGACAAGTACCGAACGTACCCGCGACTGGTAGGCGAGACCGGAGGCAAGGACTTCGTCGTCGCCCACGAGTCGGCGGACGTGACCGCTTTGCGCACCGCGCTGGTGCGCGGCGCCTTCGAATACCAGGGCCAGAAGTGCTCGGCCGCGTCGCGCGCGTACATCCCACAGACGATGTGGAAGCACATGCGCGCCGAAATGGCCGACCTCGTGGAGGCCATCCCCCAGGGCGACGTCGCCGACTTCAGCAACTTCATGGGCGCAGTGATCGATGGCAAGGCCTACGCCAAGCACATGGCCGCGATCGATTACGCGAAGAAGAGCGACGCCGCGAAGGTCGTGGCGGGCGGCAGCGGCGACGACTCGGTCGGGTGGTTCGTGCGGCCGACAGTGATCGAGACGAGCGACCCCGACTTCAAGCTGATGAAGGAGGAGCTGTTCGGCCCGATCCTCACGGTCTACCCGTACCCGGACGGCAAGTTCGAGGAGACTCTCGAGCTGTGTGACAGGACGAGCCCATACGGGCTCACGGGCGCTGTGTTCGCGCGTGATCGCGATGCGATCCGCACCGCCTCGGACACGCTGATCAACTCCGCCGGCAACTTCTACATCAACGACAAGCCGACCGGCGCGGTCGTGGGGCAGCAGCCTTTCGGCGGCGCGCGTGCATCGGGCACCAACGACAAGGCGGGCTCGTTCCTGAACCTGATCCGCTGGACGAGCCCGCGGGTCATCAAAGAGACGTACGCGCCCCCGACCGATCATCGGTATCCCTATATGGATGCGGAGCCCACGGACCGCCCGTAAGGCGCAGCTTCTGAACACGCGGTTCGAGGTCGACGGGCCGATCGCCGTCGTGACCATCAACCGTCCCGGCGCCCGCAACGCCGTCAACTCCGCCACCGCCTCGGAGCTGACCGCCTGCTTCAAGCGATTCGAAGCGGACGACTCGCTGTCGGTGGCGATCCTCACCGGAGCAGGAGGCAATTTCTGCGCCGGCTTCGACCTCAAGGAGGTGGCGCAGGGCAGGGCCACCAGGCTCACCGCCAGGGCCGAGGGTCCGATGGGACCGACGCGCATGCACCTCGACAAGCCGGTGATCGCGGCGATCGAGGGTTACGCGGTCGCGGGCGGCCTGGAGCTGGCTTTGTGGTGCGACCTTCGCGTGGCCGGCCGAGGCGCGACGCTCGGCGTTTTCAACCGCCGGTTCGGCGTGCCGCTGATCGACCTCGGGACGATCCGCCTGCCGCGCATGCTCGGCGAGGGCCGCGCGCTCGACCTCATCCTCACTGGGCGGCCGGTGCCGGCCGCGGAGGCGCTGCAGTTCGGGCTGGTCCAGAGGCTCGTCGATGCCGGCAAGGCGCTCGACGAGGCGAAGGCAATAGCGAAGCAGATCGCCGACCACCCGCAGGGCGCCGTGAGGGCAGACCGGCGCAGCGCGAAATCGCAGTGGTCGCTGAGCCTCGCCAAGGCAATCAAGGCCGAGTACGACGGCGGTGTGAAGGTTGTCTCGTCAGGCGAGTCGCAGGCCGGCGCTCGCGAGTTTGCAAATGGCAAGGGAAGGCACGGCGCCGACTGACTGTCTTGACAATTACTGTCTAGACAACTAAACTGCCGAGTCGATGGTGGCGACACAGGAGACCCGGCAGGTCCAGGCTCGGGACGAGGCAGCTGTGTCGACGATGGTGTTCCATCTCGGCCGCGAGCTGCGAACCGCGCTGGACAGGCGCTTCGAAAGCCATGGCATCACGTCGCAGCAGGCGGCGCTGCTCCTCCTGTCGCGGCTTCTCAAAGAGCCCAGCCCGATCAAGATGGCCGCCCGCCTCGGCACTGACTCGGCGGGGATGACCAGGCTGCTCGACCGGCTCGAGCGCAAGCAGCTCATCGCGCGACGCGTGAGCCCTGACGACAGAAGGTTGGTGGTCATAGAGCTCGGCCCGCGAAGCAGGCACGTGCTGCCGCGTCTCATTCCCGAGTTCCAGTGGGCAGAAAAAGGCCTGCTTGACGGTTTCAAGAAGTCAGAGGTGGATCAGTTGAACAAGATGCTGCGCCGTTTGATGCAGAACGCGCGGAGGCTGAACGAGTCATGAGCGAGGCTGTGATCGAGGCCAAGGGCCTCGTCAAGAAATACGGCCAGCTCGAGGCGGTGCGCGGCATCGACCTCGAGGTCAAGCAAGGCGAGATCTTTGGCTTCCTCGGACCCAACGGCGCCGGCAAGTCGACCACGATCTCGATGCTGTGCACGTTGCTGAAGCCCACAGCCGGCTCGGCGAGCGTGGCGGGCATCGACGTCGTGCATGACCCGGCTCGCGTGCGCCAGCGCATCGGGCTTGTGTTTCAGGACCCGTCGCTCGACGACCAGCTGACGGGACGCGAGAATCTCGAGTTCCACGCATTCATCTACAGCGTCCCGGCCGAGCACCGCCGCGAGCGCATCGACAAGATGCTGGAGCTGCTGCAGCTGAGCGACCGTGCGTCATCGCAGGTGCGCACCTACTCCGGCGGCATGAAGCGGCGCCTCGAGATCGCGCGCGGCATGCTGCACGAGCCGCAGATCCTGTTCCTCGACGAGCCCACGCTCGGCCTGGACCCGCAGACGCGGCGCAACATCTGGACGCACCTCAATGACCTCCGCGCCCGCACGGGCGTGACGATCTTCATGACCACTCACTACATGGACGAGGCCGAGTTCTGCGATCGCATCGCGATCATCGACAAGGGCCAGATCGTGGCGCTAGGGACGCCAGACCAGCTGAAGGCCATGGTCGGCGGCGACGTCGTGACCATGACCTCGAGCAAGGCCGAGGACGCCGTCGAGGAGATCCAGAAGGTGCTCGGCGTGGTGCCGACGCGCGACGACGGCACGCTGCGCATGGAGGTGCCGGACGGCCGCAAGTTCGTGCCGCGGCTGGTGCGCGAGCTGACTGCGCCCGTGGACACGATCAGCCTGCGCCGCCCGAGCCTTGACGACGTGTTCTTGAAGCTGACCGGCCGCGCCATTCGCGAGGAGGAGGCCAGCGACCGGGAACGCATGCGGGCCATGGCGAGCCGGTGGATGGGGAGGCGGCGATGAGCATCGAGACTGCGGTAGAACCTAAGGTCGCGCCTCAAACGCCCGCGCCGATCGACACGCGCGCGGCGAGCCTGCGCGCGGTCTACATCATCTGGTACCGCGACATCCTTCGCTACTGGAGAGACCGGTGGCGGTTGGTGGCCTCGCTGGCGCAGCCGCTGCTGTTCCTGGTGGTCTTCGGCTCCGGCCTGAGCTCATCGCTGGGCAGCGGCGGGGTGTTCGGGTCGCGCAGCGGCCTCTCCTACATCCAGTTCGTGTTCCCGGGCATCATCGGGATGTCGATCCTGTTCACCTCGATCTTCGGCGCGATGTCGATCGTATGGGACCGTGAGTTCGGATTCCTGAAAGAGGTGCTCGTGGCGCCCATCGACAGGTGGGCGGTGGCCATCGGCAAGGCGCTCGGCGGCACCACCCAGGCGATGATCCAGGGGCTCATCCTGCTCGTC
>VBFW01000239.1 GCA_005880525.1 Chloroflexota bacterium
GGGATGTAGACCTCGACGCCCCTCACCCCACCCTGCGCGCCAGGCGCGGTCAGGACGCGTTACTCGCGCTTATGTTGTGCTCCCCTGAGGTGACAGGGGATATGAGGAAGCCCTACTTCTGGGCCGGTTTGTAGCCTGGGGGCGCCGGGAACAGCAGCAGGATCTCCTTCGGCAGCGGGATGCCCTGGGAGAACATGCGGTCCAGGATCTTGGGCCGAAGGCCGGTCGGCTTGAACTCGGCGATGACCTTGCCATCGGCGGTCGCGCCCTTCTGGTCCAGCACGAAGATGTCCTGCATGGTGATGGTCTCCATCTCCATGCCGACGATCTCCGAGATCTGCGTCACCTTGCGCGAGCCGTCGCGCAGGCGGCTCAGCTGGATGATCAGGTTGATGGCGCTGGCGATCTGCTGGCGGATGGCCTTCAACGGCAGGTCGACGCCCGCCATCAGGACCAGAGTCTCGAGCCTGGCCAACCCGTCGCGCGGGCTGTTGGCGTGCAGCGTGGTCATCGAGCCGTCGTGGCCCGTGTTCATGGCCTGGAGCATGTCCAGGGCCTCGCCGCCACGACACTCGCCGACGACGATTCGCTCGGGCCTCATGCGCAGGGAGTTGATGACAAGACGCTGGATGGTGATCTCGCCCTCACCGTTGATGTCCTTGGGCCGCGTCTCCATGCGGCAAACGTGCTCCTGGTGGAGCTGCAGCTCGGCCGCGTCCTCGATGGTTACGATGCGGTCCTCGACCGGGATGAAACCCGACAGCACGTTGAGGAACGTCGTCTTGCCGGTGCCGGTCCCGCCGGAGACGATGATGTTCGCCTTGGCGAGCACCGCCGCCTTCAGGAAGCCGAACGCGGACTCGTTCGCGGTGCCGAACCGGATGAGGTCCTCGACCTGGTAGGGGTCGCGGGCGAACTTTCGGATCGTCAGCAGCGGCCCGTTGAGGGCCAGGGGGCGGATTACAGCATTGACACGGGATCCGTCGGCGAGTCGTGCGTCGCAGAGCGGTGAACGCTCGTCGATGCGCCGGCCCACGGTGCGGACGATGAACTGGATGACGTTGAGCAGCTGGTCTTCGTCCAGGAACTTGATGTTGGTGAGAACAACCTTGCCGCTCATTTCGACGTAGACGTGGTCGGAGCCGTTGACCATGATCTCCGTCACGCGGTCGTCCCGAATTAGAGGCTCGATCGGCCCGAGCTGCTGGTAGTACTCGTCGATATTGATCCCGGGGATCCGGACTGCCATTAATTCGCCTCCGCGGTGGTCTCCAGTGCGCAAGCACTATAGCGAGTCGGTCACGAGCCTTCTCTCGCTTCAAATTCGGACCCTGGCGACCGTCACGCCGATCACGGGCCCAGATCCGGCGGCTTTCAAGGCCACCGCGCAGGCCTCCAGGGTCGCCCCGGTCGTGGCAACGTCGTCCACGACCATCAAGGAGCGCCCTTCGAGCGCGCCTCCCTGCCAGGCGAAGGCTCCGCTCACGTTCTCCCAGCGGCGCAGGCGGTCGCTGCCGACCTGAGGCCTGGTCGCCCTGATGCGCACCAGGCGCCCCGGCGGGTCGCGAAGGTTGAGGTGCTGCCGCAGCTCGCGCGCCAGAAGCTCGGACTGGTTGAACCCTCGCTGCCGGCGCCTCTCACTGTGCAGCGGCACCGGGAGGACGAATGACGAGGCCAGGCCCTCGACTACGATGCGGTCGCAAAGCAGCAGCGCCAGCGGCCTCGCGAGCGCGCGCCAGCCCTGGTACTTGAAGCGGTGGACGAGCGATTCGACGGGGCCTTCGTAGGCGACTGCGGAGCGCAGGCGCGACAGTGCGTGCATGCGCGTGCGGCAGCCGCACGTGTCCTGTTTGGAGTCGAGCTCAGCCCCGCATCGCCGGCAGAGCGGCTCTTCCAGCCGGCGGATCTGCCGCCGGCAGCGATCGCACAGCCATGAGCCGGCGAGGTGGCATCCCCCGCATCGGGGCGGCAGGATGAGATCGACCAGCCAATCGAGCACGATTCGAGCCTAAGCGGAGGGTCAATCCCTTCTTAACAGGGGCTAGGAGATCGCTATCTCGTCGCCCCGCTGCAGTCCAAGGTCCTGCGTCGAACCGGCCGGAAGCTCGAGCACGCTGTGCGCCCCCCACTCGATCCACACGACGCCGTACCACGCCGGCAGTCGCGGATAGACCTTCTTCACGCGAAACATGCGGTCCAGGAACACTGCGTCGATGGCGAAGTTCATGCAGAGCATGTGGATCCCGTTGCACGGGACGATCCACATACCGGTGCCGGGGCGAAGCGAACCGCGGAACATCAGCCCGATCCCGCGGCCCATGAAGGTGCGCGGAACCTCCAGATCCTCGGCCAGGACCTTGCCTGTGCGCTGATGGACGGCCTTCGGGCGTGCTCTCACGATGGCATAGGGTAGTGATTGGGAACGCGATGGACTTCGACAGCGACGGCGTCAGGCTGCATTACGAGGTCCACGGTCCCGAAAGCGGCGCCCCGATCGTGCTGGTGCACGGGTTCGCCTCGCACTACCGGCTGAACTGGGTCGGCACGAGGTGGCAGGAGACGCTCACAGGCGCCGGCTTCCGCGTCATCGGCCTCGACTGCCGCGGCCATGGAGACAGCGACAAGCCGCACGACCCGCGCGCGTACGAGACGCCCGTGATGGCCGCCGACGTCGAGCGCCTTCTCGACCACCTCGGCATCGAGTCGGCGCACTACCTCGGGTTCTCCATGGGTGCCCGCATCGGCATCCAGTGCGTGCTCGACTTCCCGTCGCGGCTGCGCAGGGCGGTGCTTGGTGGCGTCGGCGTCAAGGGCGCGCTCGCGCAGGCGCAGTCGATCGCGCGCGCTCTGCGCGGCGGCGTACCCGAGAACCCCGTGGCCAAGACCTTCTACGAGTTCGCGAAGGCGCGGCCGCACAACGACCTCGAGGCGCTGGCCGTGTGCATCGAGGCCCTCTCCCCACCCTTCGACCTCGCCCTGCTGAAGGCCGTCAAGACGCCGATCCTGCTGGTGGTCGGCGGCAACGACGAGCTCGTGTCAGGGGCCGAGGACCTGGTGGAGATGATGCCGACCGCGAAGCTCGTCATCGTGCCGGGGCGGGACCATCTCGGCACCGTACCCGCGAGCGAGTTCAAGGCGGCGGCGCTGGCCTTCCTCGAGGGCGGTTGAACCCTCACCCTCACCCTGCGCGCCAGGCGCGGTCAGGACGCGTTAGTCGCGCTTAATTTGTGCTCCCGCGTGGCGGGAAGGGGAAAGGTGGACGCTTCTAGCGCGGGGCCATCAGGATCAGGGCTGCTGGACCCAGCAGGACGATCCACAGCGTCG
>VBFW01000240.1 GCA_005880525.1 Chloroflexota bacterium
CCCACCGAAGCTGCTCTCTCGAGGAGCGGGAGGTATCGCCAGGGCGGCCGCCATCACCTCGGGGTCGATCTTCTCGTCGATCGGCTGGCCCTGCGACGTCAGCTCTTCGATCGCCGCCTGCCGGCTCAGGTTCAGCCGGCCCTGGCTGTCGATCTCGACAGCCTTGACGACGATCTCGTCGCCGACGTTGATAACCTCCTCCACGCGCTCCACGCGGTGGTCGGTCAGCTTGGAGATGTGCACGAGGCCATCCTGGCCCGGCAGGATCTCGACGAATGCGCCGAACGGCATGATGCGCACGACCTTGCCCCTGTAGATCCTGCCGACCTCAGCCTCGTCGGTGAGGCCTTTGATCCAATCGATGGCTCGCTGTCCGGCAACCTGGTCGACCGCGGCGATGAATACGCGGCCGTCGTCCTCGACGTCGATCTGCGCACCCGTTTCCTCGGTGATCTTGCGGATCATCTTGCCTCCGGGGCCGATGACGTCGCGGATCTTGTCGGGGTTGATCATGATCGTCGTGATGCGAGGCGCGTAAGCGCTCATCTCGGAGCGAGGCCGCGGGAGCACCGCCAGCATCTTGTCGAGCACGAAGAGCCTTGCCTCACGCGCCTGGTCCAGCGCCTGCGCGAAGATCTCGTGGGTCAAGCCCCCGATCTTGATGTCCATCTGCAGGGCGGTGATGCCGTCGCGCGTGCCGGCGACCTTGAAGTCCATGTCGCCCAGCGCGTCCTCCACGCCCTGGATGTCGGTGAGCACTGCGAACTTGCCTCCGCGATTCACCAATCCCATCGCGATGCCGGCAACCGGCGACTTGATGGGCACGCCGGCGTCCATCAGCGCGAGCGTCGAACCGCAGACCGATGCCATCGACGTCGAGCCGTTGGAGCTGAGGATCTCGGACACGAGCCTCATGGTGTAGGGCCACTCCTCAACGGGTGGAATGACCGCAAGCAGAGCGCGCTCAGCCAGCGCTCCATGACCAATCTCGCGGCGGCCGGGACCGCGCAGCGGCCGCGCCTCGCCGACCGAGAACGGCGGGAAGTTGTAGTGGTGCATGTAGCGCTTGAACTCGTCGGGCGAAAGGCCGTCCAGCTTCTGCTGGTCCGACATCGAGCCCAGGGTCGCGATGGTCAGCGCCTGCGTCTGGCCGCGGGTGAAGAGGCCCGAGCCATGCGTGCGGGGTAGCACGCCCACCTCGACGCTGATCTGGCGCACGTCCTTGAGGCCGCGGCCGTCCGGCCGCACGCCCTCTTCGACGATGCGCTCCCTGACGCGATCCTTGACCTTCTTGTCGAAGAGCTTGCCGATGATGTCGATGTGCTCGGGAAATCGCGTCCCGAGGTCAAGCATCGTCACACGCCGCAGCTCATCGACGCCGCTCTCGCGGGCGGCCTTGTCCGGGCTGAACAGAACGGCGTCCAGGCGCATGGCGAGGTACTCGTTGACCACCTCGATCGCCTGCTCGGGATATGAGGTGGGGATGAAGTCGCGCTTCTCCTTGCCGACCTGCTCCCGCAGCTCGAGCTGAGCGGCGCAGATCTGCCGGATGGCGTCGTGGGCCATCTCGAGCGCTTCGAGCACGATCTGCTCGCTGACGCCCTTCGCGCCCGCCTCGACCATGAGGATGGCGTCGGCGGTGCCGGCGATCACCAGGTCGAGCTCCGACTCGGCCATGCGGCTCATAGGCGGGTTGACCAGTACCTTGCCGTCCAGCAGGCCCATGCGTACGGCGCCCACCGGCCCTGCCCACGGCACGTCTGAGATCACGATCGCCGTCGACGCGCCGTTGATCGAAAGGATCGTGGGGTCGTTCTCCTGGTCCACCGACAGCACCGTCGACACCACCTGGATGTCCAGCCGAAAGCCGTCAGGGAATAGCGGGCGAAGCGGCCGGTCCGTCAGGCGCGACGCGATGATCGCGGCCTCGCTGGGCCTCCCCTCGCGGCGCATGAAGGCGCCCGGGATCTTGCCCGCCGCGTACAGCTTCTCCTCGTAGTCGCAGGTGAGCGGGAACCAGTCGATGCCTTCCCGCGGCTCCTTCGACATCACCACTGTGCTGAGGACGACGGAGTCGCCCTGACGAACGATCACTGCTCCGTTGGCCTGCTCTGCCACCCGGCCGGTCTCGATCGACAGCCGCCTTCCAGCGACCTCGACATTCTTTGTCGTTATCGACACGCGAATACCTCCATGTGTGGGGAGGACTTCCGCGAGGTGCGTTGAGGTCAGATTCCTAGCCGCTTCCGTCGAACCTCGAAAGCTCGATGGGAGTGGTTAAGGAGCTGACCCCGCGCCACCGTGGAGTCCTCCCTCTATTGACTTGCCCCAGTAGGGCTTTTTCTTATCTCCTGATCCCGAGCTTCCCGACGAGAGCGCGGTAGCGCTCCACGTCGATGTCCCTCAGGTAGTTCAGCAGACGCCGTTGCTTGCCAACCAGGAGCAGGAGGCCGCGGCGGGAGTGGTGGTCCTTGGCGTGAATCTTCAGGTGCTCTGTGAGCTCCCTGATGCGCGCGTTGGAGAGCGCGATCTGGACCTCGGGGGAACCGGTGTCCTTCTCCGATCGCCTGTATCCGGCGATCAGCTTGCCCTTGACTTCCGTCTGTTCTGCCAAACCGACCAGGAATTATACGTTGGGCCTTGGAACAGGGTTTTAGTCGGCCATCTCGACTGATCCGTCGGATCGCGGATCGAAGCCTGCCCGCCATTGGCCCGGACCATCTATCACGATCGCCTGGGCGTGTCCCAGTGAGTGATGGGCGGCAGGCAGCAGCTCGACAGCTGGGTCGTATCTTGCGATTTCGCCCGCCGACGGATAGCTGGCCTCGACCGACACCTTGCTGCCGTCCGGACTGAACCGGATCCTTGGCCGCGCGACCGCAGCGGCTGGATCCAGACCGTGATCCACGATGTTGATCAGAACCTGGGACTGCAGCTGCGGCTGGCCGTCGCCGCCCATCGATCCATAGAGGAGCCAGGGCCGGCCTTCGCGAGTCGCCATCGCCGGGATGAGC